>CALMCK010000028.1 GCA_937862845.1 uncultured Burkholderiaceae bacterium
AAAAGGCAGCCAAATCGCTGCGCTGATACTTGAGCCGATTGCGGGCAATATGAACTTCGTGCGCGCTTCGACTGAGTTCATGCAAGCGTTGCGTCGCCTGTGCACTGAGCATGGCGCACTGCTCATCATCGACGAAGTAATGACGGGCTTTCGCGTCGGCTTGCATTGCGCACAAGGCATTTACGGTGTTGATGCAGACATCACGACGTTGGGTAAAGTCATCGGCGGCGGCATGCCTGTCGCGGCATTTGGCGGGCGGGCGGACGTGATGGCGCACATGGCACCGCTCGGTGGTGTGTATCAAGCGGGCACTTTGTCGGGCAATCCTGTCGCGGTCGCAGCGGGTTTGGCGACTTTGTCGATTGTGCGAGAAGCTGGCTTTTATGAAAACCTGCGCGCCAAAGCCTCCGTGCTGCTGGCAGGTTTAACCGACGCGGCGCGTGCTGCGGGCGTGCCTTTTTCAACTGAACTCGAGGGCGGCATGTTTGGCATGTTTTTCTCTGATGTCGTGCCAAAAAGCTTTGCCGACGTCATGGCATCGCGCGTGGATTTATTCCCTGCGTTTTTCCACGCCATGCTCGATGAAGGCGTGTACCTCGCACCGAGCGCTTTTGAAGCGGGATTTATCAGCGCGGCACACACGGATGCTGACATTGCCGCGACGATTGCCGCGGCGCAGATTGCCTTTGCGAAAATCGCCGACAAAGTTTGACCATGACCACCCAAAAAGTCCTTCTCATCACAGGCGCGTCCAAAGGCATTGGTGCGGCGACGGCACTGCGTGCCGCTCGTGATGGCTGGTCGGTCGCGGTGCATTATTTGAGCGACGCGACGGGTGCTCAGAGCGTCTGCGATGGCATCGTTGCCAACGGCGGGCAGGCGCACGCATTCCAAGCGGATTTACAAATCGACGCGCAGATTGAAGCGTTGTTCAAAAACGTTTTAAACCACTTCGGCCAACTCAATGGTCTGGTCAACAACGTCGGCATCACGCCGTTGTTCGGGCGCGTGGACGAAATGAACGCCACTCGACTGAATGAAGTATTTAACACCAACATCACCAGCGCCTTTCTCTGTGCAGGCCATGCGGTGCGCGCCATGAGCACGCGTTACGGTCACAGCGGCGGCGTGTTGGTCAATGTGTCATCACGTGCCGCACAACTCGGCTCGCCCAATCGCTATGTGGACTACGCCGCGTCAAAAGCCGCACTCGATGCACTCACCATCGGTCTTGCCAAAGAAGTCGCGCTCGAAAAAATCCGCGTCAACGGCGTGCGACCGGGCATCGTCCACACCACCATTCATGATAAAAACGGCGGCGATGCGATGTTGCAAGTGGGCAGTCAGAGTATTCCGATGCAACGGATTGCCGATCCCGAAGAAATCGCTGAAGCCATCGTTTGGTTGCTCTCGGATGCATCGAGCTACATGACGGGCAGTTTTTTGGACGTGGCGGGCGGACGTTAACTTATTTAAAAAAACGAGGACAGCATGCGAATTTTATTGGCAGAAGATGACACAGTATTGGCAAATGGCTTGTCCCGCGCACTGCGCGACGTCGGCTATGTGGTGGACGTGGTCGGCGATGGCAAAGCGGCCGACGACATACTAAATGAACAAGAATGCGACATGGTGATACTCGATTTGGGCTTGCCCAAAATGCTCGGCCTCGAGGTTCTCCGCCGTGCCCGCGCCCGTGGCAACCAAACCCCGATATTGATACTCACCGCAGGCGATTCTGTGGAGCAACGTGTGCAAGGCTTGGATTTGGGCGCGGATGATTTCATGGCCAAACCGTTTTCGCTGTCAGAGCTACAGGCCCGTGTGCGTGCGCTGACGCGACGACAAGCGGGTTTTGGCCAGAGCCTTTTGCAGCTCGGCGCACTCTCATTTGACCAATCATCACGCAGCGCGCATGTCAATGGCTCGTTGCTTGATTTGTCGGCGCGTGAAGTCAGTGTGCTCGAAGTGCTGTTCAGCCGCGCGGGCCGATTGGTCAGCAAAGAGCAAATTCTCACACAGCTGTGCGAGTGGAACGAGGAAGTCAGCCTGAACGCGATTGAAGTCTATGTGCATCGTCTGCGCAAAAAACTCGAGCCATCTGGCGTGGTGATTTCGACCATTCGCGGACTGGGCTATTGTCTCGAAAAACCGAACGCACCTGCCGAGTCACCATGAAATTTATCCATCGGAAATCTTTGTTTGGCCAAATCATCTTGTGGATGTTGATTCCATTGGCTGTGCTTTGGCCATTGTCGTTTTTGGTGAGCTACAAGCTCGGGCGAAACATCGCCGACGTGCCGTTTGATCAGAGCCTAAAAAACAGTGTGGTTAATTTACGCCAACAACTGCAAAGCTCGTACTCCGAACGTGCACTGTCGGCATGGGGGTTAAACGTACCGTCGAGCGACAAGCAAGATCAGGTTTACTATCAAATCGCCAACATCGATTCAGAAACCATCCTTGGCAGCGTCGCCATGCCCAAACCCGCTGGTGACATGGCTTTTAACGAAGTCGGCTTATACGATGCGCAGATGTATGGCGAGCCTGTGCGCATCGCCTACACTTGGGTGGACCGCAGCAATCAATCATCGATTTATTCGTCCGACAAATCAAACAACCGTTTGCTCATACAAGTCGCCGAGACGCTGCACAAACGCGAGGGTTTGGCGCGAAAAATTTTACAAGGCGTGACGCTGCCCCAGTTGATATTTTTACCCATCAGCATGCTGTTGATTTGGTTTGGACTCTCACGCGGCATCGGCCGCCTCAAACGACTGCGCGCCGAAATGGCCAAACGCGACTCACAAGATTTGAGTGATTTATCCGCCACCGATGCCCCCGAAGAATTGCAACCTTTGGTACATGGTTTTAACGACGTGCTCTCGCGCTTGCGCCGCCACATCGCATTGCAAAAACGCTTTCTCACAGACACCGCGCATCAGATTAAAACACCGCTCGCGGGCCTGCAAACCCACGCCGAGTTCGCCTTACAAACCAGCAACATAGACGAGCAACGCAACAGCCTCAAACAAATCGCCGCCTCATCCGAGCGCACCGCACGTTTGGTCAATCAGCTCATCGCCCTCTCACACACCGAGCATTTATTAGAAGAGCAACTGGACCTGTCCACCGTGGACTTGGCGGTCATTGTGCGTCAGCAAACGATTTTTGCCGCCGATCGCGCCCTCGCCAAAGGCCTTAACATCGCCCTCGAAGTCCCCGAAACCGCCGTTTGGATTCAAGCACACGCCGTGATGTTGGGCGAGCTGATTAAAAACCTCATTGACAATGCGATTTTTTATACCCACACCAGTTTAACGGTGCGCGTCGTGGTGTTCGAGCGCACCGCACATGTGTCCGTGCTGGACGACGGCCCTGGAATACCGATGGATGAGCGTGAAGAAGTGTTTGAACCATTCCACAGCATACTCGGCGCACAAAACAACGGCAGCGGCCTCGGTCTGGCCATTGCCGCTCAAATCGCCAAAATGCACCACACACAGATTGACATCACGGACAACACCGAGCTTGCCCCAGATGAAATGGGCACCGTATTTCATGTCCCGTTCGATTTGAGCACGCTATAATTAAGCCTCATGAAAGCGCGCCATCCCAAACCTTAATCACACCTAAAAAACCATGACCACTTACAACCGCACATTCCCAAATACCCGCCCACGGCGCATGCGCCGCGATGCTTTTTCACGCAACCTCATGCGCGAACACACATTGACCGCGCATGATTTCATTTACCCCGTATTCATCACCGAAGGCGAACAGATCAAAACACCGATTGCATCCATGCCCAATCAATACCGCATGTCGCTCGACGAGCTGCTCAAAACCGCACAAGAAGCGGTGAACTTAGGCATTCCCGCACTGGCACTGTTTCCCGTGATAGAGGCCAACCTTAAAACTGAAAACGGCAATGAAGCCCACAACCCCAACGGGCTGGTGCCACGCGCCATCGCGCTGCTCAAACAACATTTCCCCCAGCTCGGCGTGATGACCGACGTCGCACTCGACCCGTACACCTCACACGGACAAGACGGCGTCATCGACGAGCACGGCTATGTGCTGAACGACGAAACCACCGAGATTTTGGTGCAACAAGCCCTGTGCCATGCACAAGCAGGCGCAGACATGGTCGCTCCCTCCGACATGATGGACGGTCGGATTGGCGCGATTCGCACTGCACTGGAAGCGAATCAATTCATTCACACACGGATCATGGCCTACTCGGCCAAATACGCCTCGCATTTTTATGGGCCGTTTCGTGACGCGGTCGGCTCGGGCGGCAATTTGGGCAAGTCGGACAAAAAAAATTATCAAATGGATTTCGCCAATGTCGATGAAGCGCTGCACGAAGTCGCCCTCGACTTGGCCGAAGGCGCCGACATGGTGATGGTCAAACCGGGCATGCCTTACCTCGACGTCATCCGCGCTGCCAAAGAAACCTTTAAAGCCCCCACCTTCGCCTACCAAGTCAGCGGCGAATACGCCATGATTCACGCCGCCGCCGCCAACGGCTGGCTCGACCTCGAAGGCTGCATGATGGAATCACTCATGGCTTTCAAACGCGCCGGCGCGGATGGGATTTTGACTTACTTTGCGCTCGATGCGGCGCGGTTGTTACAAGGAAAATAACATGCGACTGCTCCACACCATGTTGCGCGTGCGCGACTTACAACGCTCCATCGACTTTTACACACAAGTGTTGGGCATGACGCTTCTGCGTCAGCGCGACAACCCTGAGTACCAGTACACGCTCGCCTTCGTTGGCTATGCCGATGAGTCGGAGCAGGCCGTCATTGAGCTGACTTACAACTATGGCGTGACCGAATATGAGATTGGCACGGCTTACGGCCACATCGCACTCGGCGTATCGGATGTCGCGCAGACCTGCGCGCAGATTAAATCAATCGGCGGTCGTGTGACGCGCGAGGCGGGTGCGGTCAAAGGCGGCACGACGGTGATTGCATTTGTCGAGGACCCAGATGGCTATAAAATCGAGCTCATCGAAGAAAACTTCCACGAGAAAGACCGTTTATAAATGGACACTTATATTTTTAAAAACGGCAACCCCATACAAAAACGCACCGAAGCGGACAACTTGCCTTGTGATTTTATTTGGATAGATGCGCTGCGCGAAGACGTCGTGCGCGATCCTGCCGCTTGGAAAGTCGCCATCTGCGAGCAGACCCAGATCCACCTCGACGAGTTTCACATCACCGACATTCTCAACACCCAACACCCATCGAACTACGATCTCACGCACGAATACGAGATTTTAATTTTTCGCAAACTGTTGAGTAAAACACAGGACACTGTCACCCTCGATCCTGCCGCACTTTACACCTCGCCCGTCGTGTTCATCATCACGCCAAATGCCCTCATCACCGTGCGCGAGTCCGTCAGCCAAACTTTTGACACCCTCAAGCTGCGTCTGCTGCAAAACAAGGATGCGCTGCGCACCCGTTTGCCCGGCTCACCACTCGAGTTGAGCTTGCGCATACTCAATGCGCTGGTCGATAAATACCTCGAGTTGCGCAGCCCGTTGACACGCCGCATCGACCTTTGGCAAAAGTTATTGCTCCAAGGCAACCAGCGATTCAACAACTGGCAACAGCTCCTCAATGAACGCCTCGCGCTGCACCAACTCGACAATCTGTGCGAAGAACAAATCGATGCCCTGCAAGAATTGCGCGACGAATACCTCGACCAGCAAACCGCCACCATCACAGAGCCTCCATCGCGCCGTGACATCCTGTCTGTGCGGCTCAATGATTTAATGGAACACGTCAATCGCGTGCAAAACCACGCCGCCCGATTGGAGGACGCACTCAAGTCCGCCGTCGAGCTGCACTTCTCTGCGACCGCGCATCAAACCAACGAAAACCTGCGTTTCCTCGCCATCCTCTCTGCCGTATTTGCGCCGCTCACATTGCTCACGGGGATATACGGCATGAATTTCGCTGTGATTCCAGGTCTGCACAACCCCGACGGTTTTTGGTGGATGATGGGCATCATGGCTGGCGTGACCATCGGGCTGTTGTATTATTTTCGTTATCGACAATTGGTTTGGCGCAAGGAAAAGACCGTCAAAGCCATGTTTGACACCACCCACACCCACTAGCAAACCACGCATTGCTGATATGGCTGCGAAATTGCCCTTGTATCGGCAGCTGCATTGTGAAAGTGATGGCCAGCAAGTTGGCCCTCACTGACTCGCAAACCATGACAATCCCCATCAAAAATGGCGAGCCTCGGCTCGCCATTTTTGATCTGAGAAACATCATGCCCAGCCGCGCAGCACTTCGACGAAATTCTCACCCAATGCATCACTGGCATAACCCCCTTCAAACACCAGCACCGTTGGTATATTTAATGCAGCGAGTGCGCGTCCCATGCGAGCGAACTCCGCTGCGCGCAGACCAAAGCCTGCAAAACCAGCACTGGACGACACAGGATCGTCTGCGTAAGTGTCCAAACCCAGCGAGACCACCAACGCCTCACAGCCCGATTGCGTCACCGCATCGCAAGCCTTGGCCAACGCGTCAAACCAACCGTCCACACCTGTGCCGTGTTTGAGTGGCAGATTCAAATTAAAACCCAGCCCAGCACCACTGCCAAGCTCATCTGCATGCCCAAGGTAAAAGGGGTATTCGGTGCGTGGGTCGCCGTGGACGCTGATGAATGTCACATCGCTGCGTTCATAAAAAATCGCTTGCGTGCCGTTGCCGTGGTGGTAATCGACGTCGAGAATCGCCACGTGTTTTTTGCCCAGATTGAGTAGATTTTGTGCGGCAACCGCAGCGTGGTTAATGAAGCAATAGCCACCAAAGAAGTCCGCGCCCGCGTGATGTCCAGGCGGGCGTGACAATGCCACTGCAACATCGGCACCATCAATGAGTGCCTGTGCTGCAGCGGCAGCGCAGTCCGCACCACGGCGCGCAGCGCGCCATGTACCGGCAGTGAGCGGACTGCCACTGTCCATGCTGTACAGACCGAGTTGCGCACAAAAATTATCGGGCACGATGTCGGTGCGCAGTGTGCGAATCGGCCAAACAGCAGGAAACGCTTCGAGTTCGGCATTCGTAGAGTCAAGTGCCAACCATTTGTCCCATGCACCTTCGAGAAACTTAAGGTAGGCCGCATCGTGAACTTGGCCAATCAACGCATCATCGCAGACAGGTGCCGCGGTGAACTCGCCCATCGCATGTTGGCGCAAGGATGCTTCGATGGCGTCTTGCCGCGCAGGCGTTTCAAAAGCGGGCACCAGCTTGCCGCGATAGATTTCTTGGCGCGCACTGTGCGATGCGTGCTGATCGTTGTGGAAAATTTTCATACAAATCCTTCACTGTGGGCGGGCTCAATGCCACTCGGCACATCTTTTAAAATCATCCGTGCGTCGCTGTCATTGAGCAGTTTGGCATCAGACATATTGCGTCGCCATGCGCGTGCGCCAGCTTGCCCATGAAACAAATTAAGCCAGTGCCGCGCCATGGTGCGCAGTGGCACACCTTTTTGCATCTCGCGCTCGGCGTATGTGACCAAAAGCTCTAAAATTTCATGCCGAGACAACGGTGTGCGTGCGTCGTCAAACACCAACGCATCTATCGCGCTCAAGCCATACGGGTCGTGATAAGCCTCGCGCCCAACCATCACACCATCGACGTGTTGCAGCTGCTCGGTGATGGCGGCGTAGGTGTTCAGTCCGCCGTTGATGATGATGTTTAAATGGGGAAAATCTTTTTTGAGTTGATGCACGACTTCGTAGCGCAGTGGCGGCACATCGCGGTTTTCTTTCGGCGACAGGCCTTTGAGCCATGCATTGCGCGCGTGCACGATGAAGGTCTGGCAACCCGCATCGGCGACGGTGCCGATGAAATCGCGCACGAAGTCATAGCCTTCGTTTTTATCCAAACCAATCCGGTGTTTGACCGTGACGTCAATCTCGCAAGCATCGCGCATGGCTTTGACACCATCGGCGACCAGTTTCGGTTCACTCATCAAACACGCGCCAAACGAGCCGCTTTGCACGCGCTCACTCGGGCAGCCGCAGTTGATATTAACCTCTGCATAACCCCAGTCCTGCGCGATGCGGGCGCAGCGTGCCAACATCGCCACATCCGAGCCACCGAGCTGCAAAGCCAGCGGGTTTTCGGACGCATCAAAATCGAGATGCCGCGCTCGATCACCGTGGACGATGGCATTGACGTTGACCATTTCGGTGTACAACATCGCATGATGCGTGAGCAAGCGGTGAAAATAGCGGCAATGCCTGTCTGTCCAATCGAGCATGGGCGCGACAGAAAATCGGCGGTTGTGATTGAGGTTCATAATGTGTGAAGTGAAAACGCCGTCGCCTCGGGGTGAGATGACGGCGTTGTGAATGAGGCTGCGTTAGCGGCGCTTCGGTTTAGACTGACAGTCCGTGCACAAACCGTACAAGCTCATGGCGCGTTCGTGCAGCACGAAGCCGTATTGATCGGCGATTTCGGTTTGGCGCTCGTAGATTTTAGGGTCATTGAATTCCTCGACCTTACCGCAATTGAGACAGAGCAAATGGTCGTGCGGCTCGCCTTCGTTCAATTCATACAGGGCTTTGCCTGACTCGAAATTACGACGAACCAGCAGTCCTGCTTGCTCAAACTGAGTCAACACGCGGTACACCGTCGCCAACCCGATGTCCATATTCTCGGACAACAGCACACGATAAACATCGTCTGCGCTCATGTGGCGCTGGCCGATGTCCACGTTGTTTTGGAACAATTCCAAAATTTTAAGGCGCGGCAGAGTGACTTTAAGACCACTGCTTTTAAGGTCGAGGGTTTGATCCATCTGTGATTCCATGTGAATTTGATGCGCAGTTGCGCTTTTTGATGCGAATTTATGGTAATCTTACAGCAATTTTTCAGGCACCGTAGGGGATTTCCCCTCTGCAAAACATTCAAAAAGGACCGTGATGAAATCGATTGTACGCCACTCTTTACTCGCCGTTGGCGCCACGCTGGCATTGTCAGCGTGCGTGAATATCCCTTACCGCGCACCCGTGCAACAAGGCAACCACATCGAAGCCGACCGCGCCGCCGCATTGCGTGAAGGCATGAGCAAAACAGACGTGGCCAACATCGTCGGCAGCCCACTGGTGAGCAATCTATTTCGCGCCAACCGCTGGGACTACATCTACACGCTCCAAAAAAACCACCAAGCGCGCATTCAAAGCCGCATCACTCTGTGGTTTAACAACGATGGCGTCGTGACAAAAATCGAGCGCGACATACCCGAGCCAGCAGCGAAGTAAACCTGCCCATCCCACACTCCCTACTCGCCTGGCGAGTAGGGATTCATTTTTTATTTTTTGGCACACATTATGAAACTCGTCATCACCGGCGCCACAGGACGCATGGGCCGCATGCTCATCGAAGCGGCATTGAACACCACCGACATCACCCTGCACGGTGCGCTGGACAACCCGAGCAGTCTTTCTATCGGTCGCGATGCGGGCGAGTTTTTAGGCTTGAGCACAGGCGTGCTCATCAGCGCCGATGCCGACAGCGTATTGCGCGACGCTGACTGTGTGATTGACTTCACGCGCCCTGATGCGACGCTGGGTTATTTGGCCATTTGCCAGAAGCACCATGTCAATGCCGTCATCGGCACGACAGGTTTTGACGATGCGGGTAAAGCAGCGATTGCGGCTGCTGCCGAGCACATCGGCGTCGTATTCGCCCCGAACATGGGTGTCGGCGTCAACGCGACATTAAAAATTTTAGAGCTCGCCGCAAAAATCCTCAACACAGGCTATGACATCGAAATCATCGAAGCGCACCATCGCCTCAAAGTCGATGCGCCATCGGGCACAGCACTCAAAATGGGCGAAGTCGTCGCAACCGCACTCGGGCGCGAGCTCAAAGACTGCGCCGTCTACAGCCGCGAAGGCCACACAGGCGCACGCGAAGACACCACCATCGGCTTCTCAACCATCCGTGGCGGCGACATCATTGGCGATCACACGGTGTTATTCGCTGGCATGGGCGATCGCATCGAAATCAGCCACAAATCCTCATCACGCAATTCCTACGCCGCAGGCTCCATGCGCGCAGCGTTGTTTTTGACAGGCAAAACCTCGGGTTTGTTTGACATGCAAGACGTGCTGGGCCTGAAAACCCTGACCGTTTAACGCCTCAAACACCATGCGCCGCTGGCCGCTTTACCTCACAAGTGTCGTTGTGCACATGGCACTCGTGGGCCACTGGCTCGCGCGCACCACCCCGCCCACCCCAGCTGCCGAAATCGCCATCACAGTGGCCACTCCGCCTGTGCAAAACGCCACAGAGCCCAGCCCAACGACGATCCACACAAACACACCATCGACCCGCTCGAACCAGGCCAAAGCCTTGCCTGCTCAAACAGCACAAGCGGCACAACCGACCACCTCTTCCGAAGTGGGCACCGCACAAAGCAGCCACCACGATGCCAATGCTCATTCAAATACCGC
The DNA here is from genome assembly GCA_937862845.1 of uncultured Burkholderiaceae bacterium. Lineage (GTDB taxonomy): Bacteria > Pseudomonadota > Gammaproteobacteria > Burkholderiales > Burkholderiaceae > Hydromonas. Next base: position 10,508 of record CALMCK010000028.1, read on the forward strand.
AGCAGGCACATCCACCAGCAGCCCAGCAAACAACACCAACACTGCCAACACAGCCAACTCTGCCCCCGCACCAAATCAATCGCGCAATGCCAGCGCCGCCCAATCCTATCAGCGGCGCTGCTCCACTCTGGCCAAAAAACAAGCCCTCAGAGGCGGTGACTTCATCGTCACTCTCGATGTCAATGCAGCAGGCCAAGGGCGCAATGCACGCATCAATCGACCCAGCAGCGTCGCACTCATGAACCAGATCATCATCGACTATGCCGAAGCCGTCGCATTTAAACCCGCACTGGACGCGGCGGGCAACGCCATCGCAGGCAAAGCCACCATCACGATTCGCCACGCCGATTGCAGTTAATCGCTCATAAAAATGAGCCCCACGGTCAACCGTTGTACAATACACACCTTATTCCAACCCACCCACTGACATTTGACGCCATGGACAACACATTCAACCTCCAACACTTCTGGTCGCAAGGCGACGGTTTCAGCCACTTCACCGCATTGCTGTTGCTGCTCATGTCCGTGCTGTCGTGGGGTGTGATTTTATTGCGCCTCTCGATGTACCTGCGCTTGCGCCAAATGCCCAAAGGCCTCGCCGCTTTTTGGCACAATAAAGACACCGACACCCGCGTCGCCGCCCTCGCCCCTTTCGACAAAGAGCAGCTCATCACACCGCTGGCGCAGCTCGCCGACAGTCAGACCGACACCCCGACGCTTGAGCGCAAGCTGGCCCACGCCGTGCGGCTGGCCAACAACCAACTCGACAAAGGCCTCACCCTGCTCGCCACCGTCGCATCCTCTGCACCCTTCGTCGGCCTGCTCGGCACCGTGTGGGGGATTTACCGCACATTGACCAGCGTCGCGGCGCAAGGCCAGCTGGACATCGCCAACATCATCGGCCCTGTCGGCGAAGCCCTCATCATGACTGCTGCGGGTCTGGCGGTCGCGCTGCCCGCATTGTTTGCTTACAATTTTTTTAGCCGCAACAACCAATCACACCAAACCGAAATCGACGCATTCGCCCACGATATTCTCAACAGCCACGCAGGTTAAACCATGGCATTCCACACATCAAAAAACAAATCGCACCGCCCCATCGCCGACATCAATGTCACGCCGATGGTCGATGTCATGCTTGTTTTGCTGGTGATTTTCATCATGGCCGCGCCACTGCTCACACATTCCGTCAAAGTCAATTTGCCCAGTGAAAAAGCACAAAACGCCAGCACCGACAACACGCCCGTCGTGCTGTCCATCGACGCCGCAGGTCAGTATTTCATCAACGAGTCGCCCATCAAAGACACCGAGTTGGGCAATGCATTGAGCACACTGGCGCAAAAAAACAATGGAACCCCCATCCACATTCGTGCCGACCAAACCGTGCCCTATGCCAAAGTCGCCCATCTGCTCGCTGCCAGCCAACAAGCGGGTTTGAGCAAGGTGAGCTTTCTCACCCAAAGCGGCGCAGGCACATCGGCAGCCAACAATGGTGCGGTTAAATAAGCATGCGCCCTCGCACCACAGCCACGGTATTCATGGTCATCACTGCACTCATGGGTCTGCTGATGGGCGTATCCGCACACGCCCGCACCGTCTATGACGACACCGGCGCCGCCGTCACACTCACAGCACCCGCACAGCGCATCGTCGCGCTGTCGCCCGCGATCACCGAAAATTTATTTGCCATCGGTGCAGGTTCGCGCATCATCGGCACCAGCACATCGAGCGACTATCCAGCCGCAGCGCAAGCCATCACCGTTGTCAGCGATTACCAATCCATGGATTTAGAAAAAATCGCCCGCCTCAAACCCGATGTCATCATCGCTTGGCAAGGTGGTCAGTCCCCCGCCCAACTCGCCGCGCTTGAGCAACTGCACATCCCGATTTTTTACCAACGCGTGCGCACCCTCACCGACATCCCCAGCTCATTGATGCGACTGGCGCAGCTCACAGGATTAGAGGTGCAAGCCGCACCCAACATTGTCGCCGCATACCAAAAAATCACCTTGTTGCGCGATGCACCACAGCCGACACTCACCGCTTTTTATCAAGTCTGGCACTCGCCACTCATGACGCTCAACCACACCAATTGGGTCAGCGATGCGCTCAAACGCTGCGGCGCAAGCAACCCTTACGACGCACTGCCACTCGCCGCGCCCACCGTCGGCATGGAGGACGTGCTGCAACATCAGCCCAGCCTACTGCTCTCCGCCACGCCCGATGGCACAGCCGATGACAGTTTGGCACTGTGGACGAAGTGGCCGGACTTACCCGCCATCAAGCTCAACGGCTTGATTTACACCGACGCCGACGCCATGAACCGCTCGACGCTGCGCACACTCGATGCGGCTGTGAAAATGTGCACCGACATCGCCAATGTCCGAGCGCGGTTATAATAACGTTTTTAAATCAACCAATTTCTCACCACCCTATTTATGTTCACCATCGCCACTTACAACATTCACAAAGGTCACTCGCTGACGCGCGGCTGTCACATGAGCGCGCTCAAAGAAGGCCTTCACGAACTCAACGCCGACATCATCTGCCTGCAAGAAGTACAAGACATCAACACCCGCCGCGTCACGTTGCGCGGCGACCATGGCCACTCACAGCTCAATGCCCTGTGTGGTGCGACCTATCCGCATTATGCTTATGGCGCAAATGCCATCTACACCCACGGCCACCACGGCAATGCGATTTTGTCTAAATTTCCCATCCACTCACATCAAAACATCGACGTCTCCGACCATCGGCTCGAGCAACGCGGCCTACTGCATGCCGTGGTCGAGCATCCACGCCATGGCGACTTACATGTGGTGTGCGCACACTTTGGTTTGTTTAAGGGCAGCCGCATTCGTCAAGCGCAGGCACTGATACATTTGGTCAAAGCAGAAGTCCCTGCCAATGCACCGCTCATCATCGCAGGCGATTTCAACGACTGGAATCTGCACGTGCACAGCCTGCTCTCATCGCAGCTACACATCACCGACGCCATGGAGCACATGCAGTCAAACAAAGCCGCCCGCACATTCCCCGTCAGCTTGCCGTGGTTCAAACTCGACCGTTTGTACTCGCGCGATTTAGAAATCAAAACCGCCAACGTTCACGGCGGCAGCGCGTGGCGCGCGCGCTCCGACCACTTACCAATTTCCGCCAGCTTGTATTGAAATTTTTTAGCTTGTCTCAGTTGGCTCTTCTGACACAACCATCACGGCTATCATTGTCGCGCCATACAATGCAAAAAACCCCAACTGTGGAAGTCCAGTTGAGGTTTTTTTGAACCATTGTAATGACAGTAATGTCACATCAATCTTTACTTAACAAGGGATTGACATCAATCAATGTCTGAACTGATTCGGTATCATTTCAACAAATCGCTACAGCGCATATGACTACATGATTTAAGCACTGTATCCGCGACTGCTGGTTTCAATTTTCTTTTCACCACTGATCTCAGCTAAAAACTCATCGTGATTCATTGGCCGCGAAAACATCGGATAGTTTTTATCCACAGCAAGGCTTTGTTCTTCTTCGCTTAACGTTGCAGTGCAGTCTTTCAAAGTGACCACGTTGTAACCTTTTTCGTACCCTGTGCGCATCGTAGACTCCACACAACAATTGGTCAAAAAACCACCAAGCGCGATGTTGGTAATGCCTTTGCTGCGTAAAATAAAATCCAGATTCGTGCTGGCAAATCCACACAGTCCGCGCTTACCCTCGATCACAATGTCATGCATTTCAGGCTTGAGTGAGTCGATGATTTCAGCACCCCATGAGCCTTTGCGAAATGACTTGCTGTCCACCACACCTTTTAGAATACCGTACGGCTCACCGGTCAACTCATGGTAATCATCGGCAAATGAAATCGGCACATACACCACCGTCACACCCAGTGCTCTGGCTTCTTTAATGGTGGCTTTTGTATGAGCGAGCATATTGGTGCTCTCCATCACGCCTTTTACCGCATCGTGTAGCGTACCTCCCTCGGTGGCAAAATCATTTTGATACTCAATCAAAATCAACGCTGTTAGTTTTGGGTTCATCATTTTGTGTCTCCTCGAGTAATGTTTCAGTCATCTTCAGCAACATCATAGTCGGTGAAATCAATCTAAATGCTGCGTGTTTAGTATATACCGACTTGTTGCCTATCGTTGAGTTTGTGAAACGCTACATCGCCTGTTTGATCATGCTTCTGCCAAAGCCTTTTCAATCACCGCATACATCTCAGCCCAATCTGGGATACCGACATAGCGTTTGATGATTTTGCCTTGTTTGTCAATGATGAAAGTGGTCGGCGTGCCGATGATGTTGCCAAATTGTTTGGACAACTGACCCGTGCTGTCCCACGCAATCGGAAACGGCAGCGCTTGGTCGGCCACGTAGTTTTTCACATAAGCGGGGTTGTCGTAGTCCATGGCGATGCCGACATAAGCCAGACCTTTGGGTTCTAAGGCTTGGTACATTTTGACCATGTCGGGCATTTCTTTAACGCAGGTCGAGCAGCTGGTCGCCCAAAAATTCACCACAGTGACTTTGCCTTGTTTTTGCCAATCGGCAAAGCTGATTTGTTTCTGGTCGATGGTGGTGATGTTGACAGCGGTCATCTCGCCCGCACCTTGTGTGTAGTTTTTATAGCCTGTGACGATGGCGAGGACGGTGAGGCCTGTGAGGACAATCCAGCGAAGTTTGATGTTCATTGCTTTTCCAAAAATGGGGGGTTGAGAGCTGTGATTATACTGTGATTTATCCAGTGACGTTTTTCAACCAGTCAATCTGTGGGTCGCTCAGTGCGCCTTCGAGTGCGACGACATCGACACGGCAAGGTTGGTCGCGCCATTTGGGCTGGTTTTGAAAAAACACTTCGCAGGCGGTGAGCAGTTTTTTGAGTTTCGCGGCAGTGACTGAGGCAGCGGCGCCGCCGAACTGGGCGTTCTTCCGCCAGCGCACTTCGATGAACACGAGTGTGTGGCCGTCGAGCATGAGCAGGTCTATCTCGCCGCGCGTGCAGGCCAGATTGGCGTCGATGAGTTTGAGACCTTGTTTTTGTAAATGCGCGCAGGCCAATGCTTCTGCCTGTGCGCCGTCGAGCTGCTTGGCGGCGCGTGCGGTGTAGCGCCGCATCGGTGCGTCGTCGGTGATTTTCGGTTTGCGCAGCCAGTCAAACATGGTGTGCCT
>CALMCK010000029.1 GCA_937862845.1 uncultured Burkholderiaceae bacterium
CACCGCCAAATGCGATTGAGCGGGCCGTGGTTTTTTCGCCGCACTCTGGCGAGCCGCATTGCTCGCGACTGTGGGTGAAACAGTAGAATTGTTTGAACTCATGTCGAACTCCTTTAAATATCTGAATCAATCAAGGTGTGGCCAAATAAACGCCGCATCAGTCATCGTCGTCGCCATCATGGTGCTCTTTGTGTTTTTTGCCCTCACGATTTTTGTGGTGCTCTTCTGAATGAGAGTCATCATCCTCATCACCCTCATACGCTCTGTTTTGCTCATTGGCCATCGCCACGCCATTGCTCAAAATCACCCCAGTGTTTGCATCCACATACACATGACCTTGCGCAAACACCACCTCATACGCCACCTTGCCCGCATAGCGAACCAGCTCTGCTGGGCGCAATGCGGATGCATTTGAAGCAGCGTTTTGTGCCAAACCAACCGCTTGCTGTGCGCTGTATGCGGTCTGCAAGACAGTCGCTTCTGTGGCTGACGCAACTGGCGTGACAGGTGCTGCGGTCACGTTGGGGGATTTTGACGGAGCCACGTGATTCGCTTGAACCACATCGTCGAATGTGTATTTTGGTGCAGACACCGCACTGATGAGCTTGCTGTCCTGAGCCACTGCGTCTACGACGACAGTCGCTGCATTGGCTGTGGCGGGAACACTCAGTGTTTGCACTGATTGCACGGTATCGATGGGCATGGCAACGGGGCGATTGACTTGTTGAAACACCCCAGCAAGAACCAAGCCTGTGAATGTCGTCAACACGCCCGCTGTGATGAATGATTTTTTATTCATGATGTGACTCCTTATATCGCGAAACCATTTTCGCTATGGTTGGCATATTAGCGAGTCGATATTAAGAGAGACTTAAGGAAAATATTTTTTTATTTTATATTTTTGGCCACCGCACAAAAGCCCAGATACTCTCTGTGCATTTCCTTAATACCGTTTTAATCCTTGCACATTACAATCAACCATACTACCATTCCGAAAAAAGGCACAAAACACATGCGACTCTTATTAGTAGAAGACAACATCGCCCTTGCCCAAGCCGTTTGCTTGGGCATGAAAGGCTTGGGGCACACCATCGACGCGGTTCACAGCGCAGAGCATGGTTTGCTGTCCATCGAAAGCGAATCGTTTGACGCGATATTATTGGACATCAATTTGGCCAAAATGTCTGGCTTGGAATTGCTGCAAAAAATCCGCGCACAACAACGCAACACCGCCATCATCATGCTCACAGCCAATGACACCACGGCAGATAAAATCGCGGGTTTGGATTTTGGCGCGGATGATTATGTGGTCAAGCCATTTAAGCTTGACGAGCTCGATGCACGCCTGCGCGCGGTTTTGCGCCGACTGTCGGGCAGTGAAATCAACACCCTCGCCCGTGGCAACATCAGCATGGACATCGCTGGTCGCATGGTCAAAAACGCCGATGAGCCGATTAGCCTGTCACGCAAAGAGTTTAATTTGCTGCAAATTTTATTGGAAGCCAATGGCCGCGTCGTCCCAACCCATGTGTTGGAGTCAAAACTGTACGCGTGGGATGAGGAAATCGCCAGCAACAGTTTACAAGTGCATATTTCTAACTTGCGCAAAAAACTGGGCAAGGAATGCATCAAAACCTTGGTCGGCATAGGATATTGCATTGAAACATAAACGCCCCCACACCATTCGCACACGTCTTTTGTCATGGACGTTCATCGTGTTGCTGCTGGCGAGTGTTTTGGCGGCCGTGCAGTTTAGCCGCAGCATTCAAAGCGAGATGAACGAGCTGGTCGATGCCAACCTCATTCAGTATGCCAACAGCCTCTCGATGCTGGAGCAACAGGTGCAAGGCTACGGCCATATTTCTGAAAACCTGCGTCTGGACGACCACAAAAAAGACGACGACCATGCGCGCGATGATGATGACGATCGTTTGCGCGAAACAGCAAGCAAGCCCCAACCACCCGTCGCGGTGAATGGCTCGATTTCGCAATACTAGGGGTCGCCGTAGAAAACGGAAAATATAGCACGTTAAGAAAAATTGCTTTCCTATGAAATATCATAACTATTTGAATTTATAGAACAATTGTAATTTTGACCGTTATATCAATTCATCCCTAACTGCTGGCGTATCAATCCAATCACGTTCTTCAGGTGGTTGTGGATTTGAATAATCTGATGCAGATAATAACTCTGCAAGCGTGTAACGTGGCCGAGTTGAGAAATCGCTCATTTCGCTCATGACACGGCTAGATTCCACTGGATCTAGAATGGATTCACCGCAAACCGAACAAAACTCCCCCGTCACTGCTGTAATGACAGTGGTTTTATCCTTGTAGGTATAAGGGTACAGCCGAGATACGTGTAAAAATAGGACTTAAGCCTTATTTTAAGGAAAATCTCTCTTTTGTGGTGGCTCATCGTCTCGATCGGCCATAAAGTCACTGGGAACATTCGTAACCCTTACTGCTTTCATGAAGCCATCCCAATTTGTTTGCTGAATCTCAAGTTTGGCGTGGGCTGTGGTCAATTCTAACTCAAGACTGCGCGCCTGTGTATTAAGGCTTTCAAGCTGCTTTGAGCTTTCACTAAGCCGAGCCGTCAAGTCCGTAACTTGTGCATCTTTGGCTGCGATTTGACCTTCAAGTGCTTTACTCTGTTGCTCTGCTCGCTCCAATTCCAGAGCTTTTTGCTCAAAGCCTCGATTCTCGGCTTGCTCTTGACGCAGATTCTCCTGCGTGTACGACAAATCGGAAATAAGCCGTGTCTTATCCTGGTTCAGGCGCGTGATCTCATCCTGTTTAACGACCATTGTTTGCTGCAATTGGCGCAATTCAGCTTGCAACTGCTGAATTTGCTGTTCATAGCGCCGCTGGTCTTGCTCCCGTTGCTCCTTGACCGACTCACGATAATGCTCAAGGCCATTTCTTGCGTGTTGGTGCTTCTCTTCAAGGGATTGGCGATGGATTTCATTCTCGGCCAAACGGTCTTTCAAATCAGCTACTTCCTGGGTCAAGGTGTGGCGCGTAATCGTTTCATTATGTAATGCCACGAGCGTTTCAGCGTGCGCTTTTTTTTCTTCGTCAAGTGCCTGTTTGCAATACTGTAAATCCTTTGCAAGCCTTTCAATTTCTTGGTTTGCAGTGGCCAGTGTCTGAGCATTCTGTTGCTCTTTTTCGGTGCTATCGGCTAAAAGCCTGCCAATTGTCGCCTCGGCTTCATCTTGCAATTGCGCGGCCAGATGTAACACCAAGCCCTGTATTTCCTCGCTGAGGTTAATTTGACGGCCTTGTACAACACCCTCGTCCTCTTCTAACTCTTTCAGGTATTTGTGAATGGTGGTTTTGGAGCCTGTATTGCCCAATACAATCCGTATGGCATCGACCGATGGGTGTTTGCCCTGTGCTAATAGCATATCACGGGCTTTTTTCACTTGTGATTTGTAAAGTCCAGCACGAGCCATATCAGTATCCCCTCATTATTTCATAATGTATTACGTACCACGTAATTACATAATAGACTGACCAATAAATCAAGTTATTTTTCATTAAATTTGACACAGGATAATATATTATTATCCTGTGTTACGGTCAAAATATTGTGCGTTTTTAATTTTTGTTGTA
>CALMCK010000030.1 GCA_937862845.1 uncultured Burkholderiaceae bacterium
TCAGGTGTTCGAGGTGGGCGTTGAGTTCGTGCAAAAACGTGGATTCATCTGCTGCTTGCAATCGTGCTGCATCAGCTGGCGTGGTGCACCACACCAAGCTAAAACTCAAGCCGTCGTTGCACAGCGGCAATAAAGCGCACGGACCATGTGCGGTGAAGCGCTCCCACGCCCAAGCGGGCTTTGCCGTGCTCAAAGTCACGGTGGCGGTGAGGGCGGTTTGTTGGTAGTCATTTTGAGGCGATGCATTCGTGTTGCGCGAAAACAATCCGCCCTCGGCATGAATCAAGCGGCGGGTGCGCAGTGTGTGTTCTGTGTCATCGGCTTGAATCTTCAGCTCAACGTGTTCGGTGTTTTCGGAAATGCCGTTGAGCTGAGCTGGACGCATGAACGAAATCAGCGGCTGATTTTGAGCCAAATCATTCAACGCATTTAATAAATCCGCGTAGCGCACCACCACGCCAAGTTGCGGCACGTTTTGCTCATCGCTGTGGATTTGGGTGTGTCCCCACGCGCCTTGCTCGCTGATGTGAATGTGCCGAATCGGCGCATGTGGCAATTGTGCCAAAGACACGCCGAGCTGCGCCAGCAACACCACGCTGCCCTGAGAAATCGCCAAACTGCGCGCATCGGCGTGGGTCGGTGGATACGTTTGTCTGTCCAATACAAGCGTGGCTTCGCCAGCATGCGCGCGCATGAGGGCAAATGACAGACCGACAGGGCCTGCGCCGATGATGGTGGTGGCGGTCAATGCAATCACTCGGCGACCTCATGCTTCATTAGGTATTCTATGTCAGCGACAGACACAGGCACGTCGCGCGTGAGCAGCTCGCAGCCTGAGTCGTTCACCAGCGCATCGTCTTCTATCCGAATGCCAATGTTCCAAAATGCTTCGGGCACATGCGCCGCAGGGCGAATGTACAAGCCCGGCTCAATGGTCAACGCCATGCCCGCAGACAACTCGCGCCAAATCGGCGAGCCAGCAGAAGTCTGGCCACTGCTGTACGCGCCGACATCGTGGACATCCAAACCCAGCCAATGACTGGTGCGGTGCATGTAAAACTCGCGATACGCACCGCTTTCAATCACGCCGTCGAGCGAACCTGTGAGCAATTTTAAATCGAGCATGCCCTGCACCAACACACGCAAAGCCGCTTCATGTGGCGCATTGAAAGTTGCGCCGACGCGCGTGGCGGCAATCGCGGCTTCTTGCGCCGCCAAGACCACTTCATACGCCGCTGCTTGAGCAGGTGAAAATCGGCCATTGACAGGAAAGGTGCGGGTGATGTCGCCCGCATAAAAACCGTACTCTGCGCCCGCATCGATGAGGCACAAATCGCCGTCATTGAGCAAGCCTGTGCCCGCACGGTAGTGCAGCACACATGCATTTGCACCGCCCGCAACGATTGAGCTGTAGGAAGCGTGCTGCGCGCCGTCTTTGGCAAAGCGGTATAAAATCTCGGCCTCTAAATCCGTCTCGCGCATGCCCGAGCGGCAGGCTTGCATCGCGCGCACATGGCCGCGCGCCGAAATCCGTCCTGCTTCGCGCAGCCACTCCACCTCGCTGGTGTCTTTGACCAAACGCATCTCATCAATCAGCGCATGGACATCGTGCAACTGCAATGGCGCTTGCACACCGCTGCGACTCATTGAGCGGGTTGTGTGTAACGCTGCTTTTAGCCATTGATCCATGGTCGTATCGGCCAATAGCGGCGCAAACACACGTGTTTGGCCGCTCAGTAATGTGGGCAACTGTTTGGCCAAGTCATCGATGGGGTGTGCTTCATCAAAAACAAAATGCGTGCGTGCCTCTTCTGGGCCGTAACGATGGCCGTCCCAAATTTCACGCTCCACGTTTTTTTCTCGGCAAAACAAAATTGAGCGCTCAGAGTCGCCATCGATGAGCAGCACCAGTACCGCCTCAGGCTCGGTGAAGCCCGTCAGATAATAAAATGAGCTCGATGGCCGAAAGTCAAAGTGAGCGTCGCCATTGCGCAGCAGCTCTGGCGCTGTGCCCAGCACGAGCAAACCACCGCCCGCCGCACGGACCGTCGCCGTCAAGCGTGCCCGCCGCGCCGCAAAAGGCGCTGGGTTAAATGGCTGTAAATGTAAAGGCATCGTGCTCATCGTTTCCTTCGGTTTCATAAAAAAAGCAAAATCAAATAAATCGTATGGTAACCCGATTAAGCAAAATGTGCGAACTCAAGTCAGCGTCGCTCGCACAAATGGACGGCAAGGAATGAGCGGCCAGAACCATCCGCTCAGCGCAGACAGGCTATAATGCGACATCCGTTTAAGTGGAAAGGTTATGTTATGTTGGTGATTGTCAAACGATTGTTGTGTCTGTCTCTGCTGCTCGCGCTGCCGATCGCATCGGCTGCGCCTGACATCGCGCAGATTGTGCGCACCAGCGCACCGAGTGTGGTGTCGGTGCAGGCGATTCAATGGGTGAAAGTGAAAGTGCCAGAACAGTATAAAAACATCACCAGCGATCCTGTGTATCAGGTGTTCACGCGGGTGTTTGGCGATGGCAATGAGTCTGCGGCGAAGACCGACGAAGCACCTGTGGTTAAAAAACAAATTTCTGGCAGCGGTTTTGTCATTTCACCCAATGGTGTGATTTTAACCAACTATCATTTGGTGAAAGGTGCGCACGAAATCTACGTGCTGCTGGCCGACAAGCGCCGACTCAAAGCGACGCTGCTGCGCAGTGAACCCAAGCGAGACATGGCCGTGCTTAAAGTGGCGGCAGGCAGTCTGCCAGCTTTGCCGATGGCCGAGACGGTTGGCGAAGGAGAGTTTGTATTGGCCGTCGGCTACAATCAAAAAGGCATTTCGGCGGGGGTGGTGCGTGCCGATCTGGCGACGACAGCAGCGCTCGGTTTGCTCACCGACGTGGCGATCGACTCGAGCAACACGGGCGGGCCGCTGCTCAATACCAATGGCGAAGTGCTGGCGCTGAATTCTAAAGTGCTCAAATCACAGCAAGGTCTGACGCGGCATGTGATGGTCTCGAAACTGCTCAGCAAAAATGATTTGTCACAAAAACTGCCGCAGACTTGGCAACAGCTCGGCTTTCAAGCCGAGAACGTCAGCGAAAAAATGCAAAAAGAACTTGGCTTGCCCAACACAACCGGCGCTCTGGTGAAAAATATTCAGTCGGGCAGCGTGGCCGCGCGCGCGGGCTTGCTCAAAGACGATGTGATTGTGGCGTTGGAATCACAGCGGGTGATTGACGTGTCCGACCTGAGTGCATTGCGTGATTTTTTGACCCAAGACGATGCGGTGTCGATCACGGTGTGGCGTGGTGGCGATCGACAAAAATTGCGTTTGGCGATGCCCAAAACCACCAACACATTTGATGAAGCGAATTTGAGCGCATGGCGACGATTGGGGCTTAAGGTGCGTGTGTTGACCGCGGTTCAAAAAGCCGAGCTCAACACCACAGTGGGCGTGCAAGTGACCGCCGTGCAGGGCACGGGCAAAACTTTTGGCATGCGGGTCAATGACATCATCATCAGCTTAAATCAGCAGGACATCAAAAGCGTGGAAGGCTTTAACAACATGGTCAAAGATTTGGAAACAGGCGATGCTGCGGTCATTTATGTGATTCGCGGTGATTTGCGGCAGTTTGTCAGCATTGAGATTGCACCATGAGGCTGCGCGTGTTGGGCAGAGACGACTGTCATTTGTGCCACGACATGATGGCCGATTTGCAGGTTTTGCAACGGCGGCTGTCATCTGCTCATGGCTTCGAGTTTGAGTTTATCGACATGGATGAGGCGAGTGGCGATGAGGGTGCGGTTTGGCAAACGTATGCTTTAAAAATCCCCGTGCTGTTCGATGAGGCAGGCAATGAAATTTGTTTTGGTCGGCTCAATGAAGCGGCCTTGCTGCGCTGTTTGTCCAGCGTGAATTGATATTGATATTGATTTTGGAATCATGATGAATGAGATTTTAACTGCCTTAAAACGCGCCAGCGCGATGATGTTTTCGCCCCGAATTTGGGCATTGATTGGGCGGCCGATGCTCATTTCTTTGTTGTTTTGGGGCGTGGCGATTGCACTGGTTTGGTGGCTGGCGGGCGATTCAATCGTTGGCTGGATTCATGGCTTGCAGTTTGGCCACGCGGCGGATGTGTCGTGGTGGCAGCGCGTGGTTAATTGGTTGATTGGCATCGGCAGTTTGATTGTGTGCTCGCTGATTTTTTTGCTGTTGGTGGTGCTCTCATCGATGTTTGTCATCAGCGCGTTTGGCATGGCGCACATCAATGCGGCGGTGGCCACGCGCTATTTTCCTGATTTGGCTGCACGACAGGGTGTCTCGATGTGGCGAACGATGCGGCACACAATTGGTTGGACGCTGTGGTTTGCATTTTTTTGGATTGTCAGCACGCCAGCGTATTTGGTGGCTGGGCTCGGCGCACTGCTGCAGACAGGCGTGATTGCGCGTTTTAATCAAAAAATATTTGTGCTGGATGCCTTGGCCAATCATGCGGATCCACTGGAGTATGAGCACATCGCGCAGCAGCACAATCGCAATTTATTTGGCTTGGGACTGGTCGTAACGTTGTTGGGCGCCTTGCCGACATTTGTGTGGCTGGGCTCGGTGATGGGCGTGGTGCTGATTCCGTTGACGGCCTTGCTGTCTGTGTTGACATTCACCGCGTTGTTTACGTTTTGCGGTCTGGCATTCAGTTGTTATTGTTTGCAAGCGTTGCATGATAAACGTGTGTCATCGGCAAACACTGCTCAGATAAGAAAGGTGTGAGATGGACATTGGTTTAATTATTATTGGTGATGAAATTCTGCACGGCGATCGCGAGGATGCGCATTTTAAAGCAGTGAAAACCATGCTGGCTGTGCGCGGTCTGCGCCTTAAATGGGTGCAGTATATTTCAGATGTGCCTGCGGACATCGTGGCTTGTCTGCATTTGAGTTTTGAGCGTGGCGAGACAGTGTTTGTCACCGGCGGCATTGGCGCGACGCCGGATGATCACACGCGGCAGTCGGCCGCTACCGCGCTGGGTTTGCCGTTAACGGCGCATCCTGAAGCGGTTGAACTCATCAATCAAATCGCTCGCGAGCGCGGTGATGATTTAAGCAGTGAGTTACAACAACAGCGCCTGCAGATGGCCGAGTTTCCAGGCGGTGCGCACATCATTCCCAATCCATTCAACCGCGTGGCGGGCTTTAGCATCGCTTCACATTATTTTGTACCGGGCTTCCCCGTGATGGCGCACCCGATGCTCGAGTGGGTGCTCGACACATATTATCAAGATGCGTCGTTTAAAACGCAGCACATGCAAAAATCAGCACAGGTTTATGATTTACAAGAATCGCAAATCGCGCCGCTGATGGTGGCGATAGAAGCCAAATATGCGGGCGTGCAAACCTACAGTTTGCCCGTGATTGATTTTGTCAAAGATGAATTGCAGGCGCAGCGTCGCTATCATGTGGAGCTGGGGGTAAAAGCATCGGGAGATGCCTGCGGGCTTTTAGAGCAGGCTTGGGATGAACTTAGTGAAGCGGTGGAAAAAATGGGTGGCGTGGTCAACGTTACTGAAGCGGATGCATTATAATTGGGCGTCATGCAGTATTGATTAATATTTTTAGGAGAGAATTTATATGAACGGTTTTAAAGTAATTAAAGGCACAGCCTTGGCGTTGTGTTTGTCTGTCACATTTTCGGCACAGGCTTTTGATTTTGCTAAGGGCCTTGATGCGGCTGTCAAATTGGGGAAAGCGGCCACGTTGTCGGACAGCGACATCAATGCGTATTTTGGTCAAATGAGCAAAAAATACGATGCCGAAAACACAGTGGCGCCAGCCAGCAATAAATATGCCAAGCGTTTGGCGACGATTACCAAAGGCTTAAAAAACTACGACGGTCTGTCTTTGAATTTTAAAGTGTACTTGTCACCTGAGGTCAATGCGTTCGCCATGGGCGATGGCACCGTACGTGTGTACAGTGGTTTGATGGATTTGATGACGGATGATGAGGTGCGAAGTGTGATTGGTCATGAGATCGGCCACGTTAAACTGGGCCACTCTAAAAAACGCATGCAAACTGCTATGACGACGTCAGCCTTGCGCGGCGTTGCTTCAGCAGCAGGCGGCACAGTGGCTTCTTTGTCAGACTCTCAATTGGGTGATTTGACTGAAAATGTGGTGCATGCCCAGTTTTCGCAGTCCAATGAGAATGACTCGGATAGCTATGGTTTGAAAATGCTGCAAGCGACGGGCAAAAATCCAATGGCGGCAGTCACTTCATTGGAAAAATTAAGCAAATTACCCGGTGGCGATGACGGCGGTTTGATGGCGACACACCCATCATCGAGCAGCCGTGCGGATCGCATGCGCCAACAGATTGCTAAGAAATGAAGTCATAAATCTGTTTGGATTCATGGATAAAAAACGAGCCCCGTGCAATATGGAGGCTCGTTTTTTCATATCAAATCCTTCATGTGCAGCCGGCGCAGTTGTGGTGCCATTTTTGCAGTGACTGCGGTCACGGCCCATGTGATGAGTGCGCCTGCCAAAACTGATGGCACGAGGCCGAGCCATTTGGCGGCGACGCCCGATTCAAATGCGCCGAGCTCGTTCGATGAGCCGATGAATAAACCATTGATGGCGGAGACGCGTCCGCGCATGTGGTCGGGTGTCGAGAGTTGTAATATGGTGGAGCGCAGCACGACAGAGACGCTGTCAAATAAACCTGAAAATGCCAGTGCGGCGAAGCTCAACCAAAAGCTTTGTGAAAGGGCGAACACCATCATGCAAGCACCAAACGCCACGACCACGCTGAGTAAAATTTTACCTGCGTGTCGCTCGATCGGGTGGCGCGTCAAGTAAATCCCCATGAGCAATGCGCCGATGGCGGGCGACGCACGCAAAATGCCGAGCATTTCTGGACCGCCGTGCAACACGTCTTTGACAAAGGCGGGCAGCAGAGCGACGGCACCGCCAAAGAGCACGGCGAACATGTCGAGTGCCAATGCCGAGAGCAAGATTTGGTGTTGAAACACGAAGCGAATGCCTTGCCCAATGCCCGCAAAGATGCCACGGATGTCACCGCTGTGGGTGGTGCTGTGGGCGGCTTGACCAAGTTCTGTGGGGATTTGCAGCAGCGCGATGATGGCGGTGAGCGCGAAAACCAAGGTGACGCCGTAGATGCTCGCGACATCACCAAAGTACAAAAGCAGGCCTGCGATGGTTGGGCCGAGGATTTGCGCTGTCTGAAAAATGGAGGCGCCGATGCTGGTCGCGCGGGCATAGTCGACGCGTTCGACCAGTTTGACCAATAAGGTGTTGTACACGGGACTTAAAAATGCGCGGGCAAACCCAGACAGTGCAATGGCCGCATAAATCGGTGTGATGCCCCAGCTTTTAATAGACTCAGTCGGTTGCAGTGAGTAGAGCATCAACCCGAGTGCCATGATCAATAACAAGCAACAGGCCATTAAACCCAGGCGGCGTTTGTTGTAATGATCGGTGGCGTAGCCTGCAAACAACGCGCTGGCAAAATACGGTATGACTTCGGCCAAACCGATTAAACCGAGCGCCAGCGGATCGCCCGTGAGTTGATAGACTTGCCAACCGACCACGACGGCGGTGATTTGATAGCACAGCACCACGCTTAAGCGATAAACGAGTAAAGCGATGAAAGGGCGGGAACGGAGCGCGGAGTCGAGCATAGGTGTCAATAAAAAATCCCCCAGCGCCATGCTGGGGGATTTGGGTGAGTGGCTTACATGCCTTTCGGCGCGTTGTCAGTGAAGCTGTCGTTGTTGACTCGGCGTGCGCCTGTGAAGCGGGTTTTCCAGTATGAGATGTCCATGCTCTCTACACTGACTGTGCGGCCTGTGCGGGGTGAGTGGATGAACATGCTGTTGCCCAAGTAAATACCGACGTGTGAGTTGGCGAAACCGCGGGTGTTGAAAAACACCAAGTCGCCAGGTTTCATGCTGCCTGTGTTGACCGACTCGCCTGTGCGGCCCATTTCGGCTGAAACGCGGGGCAGGTTCACGCCTGCGCTTTTAAATACGTACTGAACATAGCCGCTGCAATCGAGGCCTGTCTCAGGTGATGTGCCGCCAAAACGGTATTTGACACCGACCAAGTCCATGGCTTTGCCAACCAAGCGTTTGGTGAATGACTCGTCAGCGGCAGCAGAGAAGCTGGCGATGGTTAATGAGGTGCCGATGGTGATGGCGATGATTTTTTTAATGCTGTTTTTAAAACTGAACAAAATGTTTCCTTTTTGACAATCACTTCGTCACGTTCGCGAGTGGCGCAAACATGCCGTTGGGTGGGTTGGCGTCAGGTAAAAGGTGTTTTAAGCCCGAAAAATTAAGCAGGCAAACCTGTGCGCTGATTTTTGAATATTTGGCATTATAGGTGGATAAAGCGGATAAGTCAATTAAGGCTTTGATTGAATTGATTATTTTGCACATTGCGTTGCATGGTGCATGGTGCATGGCGCATGGTGTTGGCGATTTTTGGGGTGGTATTTAAGTCAATAAGGGCAATTGTCCCTCGTGGGCAGGTTCTTTCAGGCGCACGCCGATGCCGAGCAGGCGAATGGGCGCGTTGTGTTTGGCGAGGCAGGTGTTGAGCAGGGCGGCGAATTGCGGCAGTTCGGCGGACAGCGCGGCTTGCTCAATGCTTTTGGTTTTAAAGTCGTTCAGACGCAGCTTCACATAGGCTTTTTGGATTAAATGGCCAGCATTGGCGTTTTTGATGCGGCGACTCAAATCGTTAAACAACTCGGTCAAATGCGGCAAACAGTCGTTAACATCTTTTAAATCATGTAAAAACGTGGTTTCGACGCTGATGGATTTGCGATGGCCGTCGTTGTTGACTCGGCGCGTGTCTTCTCCGCGGGAGAGTTTGTAAAGCGTGAACCCCATTTTACCGAACTGCTCTCGCAAAAATGGCAGCTCACGGGCGCGCAAGTCCGCACAGGTGTTCAGTCCCAAAGCATGCATTTTTTCTGCGGTGCGCGGCCCGACGCCGTATAAACGCTCAATGGGCAAGTCCAAAATAAAGGCGTCGATTTGGTGCGGTCGGATGACAAACAAACCGTCGGGCTTGTCCCAGTCACTGGCAATTTTGGCGAGAAATTTATTTGGCGCGACGCCTGCGGAGACCACGAGGCCGAGCTCTGCCAAAACGCGCGCACGAATCTCGCGTGCAATCAGCGTCGCGCTGCCCGCATGTTGAGGAGTGTCGGTGACATCCAAATACGCCTCATCCAAGGACAATGGCTCGACCAGCGATGTGTATTCACGATAAATGCTGAAAATGGCTTTGGATGCCGCCCGATAGCGGGTGAAGTCAGGCGGCACCACGATGAGCTGCGGGCAAAGCTTAAGGGCGTGGCGCGTTGGCATGGCCGAGCGCACACCATAAGCGCGTGCTTCATAGTTGCAGGTGGCGATGACCCCGCGTCGATCGGCTGGACCACCGACGGCAAGTGGTTTGTTGGCATAGTCAGGGTTGTCGCGCATCTCGACGGCTGCGTAGAAGCAGTCGGCATCAATGTGGATGATTTTTCGGATGGCGGGGGTCGTGTCGTGCATGTGACATGATAAACAAAACGACGCGAAAGTTCGCGTCGTTTTGTTTTGCAATGATTTAAAGTAATCATTGTTGATGTTGATGTTGCTGCTGGTATTTCATAGGCGTGTTATTTTTTAATCAAGCGCAAGAGTAACAACAGCACCACCGCACCAATTGTGCCCGTGATGATGGCGCTGATGATCCCGCTGCCAAATGAAACGCCCAGCTTGCCGAGTAAAAAACCGCCCACGACAGAACCGATGACACCGACAATGATGTCGCCGATGATGCCAAATGGACCGCCAACCAATACGCTGGCCAACCAACCTGCGGCCAGACCGATTAAAACAGTGATTAAAATGCCTTCCATGATGCACTCCTTATTTGTGTGAATATACCCAGCCAGTTCAATGATGGCATGGGTTTGCATTGCTGTTCAAGTTGTCACTGGCAATGTACACACAGCATAACAAATTTAGATGCGTTCTGTTTTTGAAAGAAGGATTTGTTTGGCGTTGATGCTCGGGTCATGTCATTTTCATCGAATTTATTCATGCATGCGATGCGTCGTGCTGATTTTTGAGCCAGACATCACCTGACAAAATGGGTGTGACATTCGCCCATTCTTCATCGCTGAACAGTCGGGAGCGGATTAAAAATCGAATACCGTGTGGTGCTTCGACACTAAAGCCGCTGCCACGACCGCTGACCGTGTCCAGTGTCAAATGGGTGTGTTGCCAGTATTCAAACTGAGCCGCACTCATGAAAAATGGGCAGTCGACGACATCGCCCAAATACACATCGGATGAGCCAACGATAAATGTGCCGAGCGGATAGCACATCGGACTGCTGCCATCGCAGCAGCCGCCTGATTGGTGAAACATCAGAGGGCCGTGTTGTTGTTTGAGTGTGTTCACCCATTGTGCCGCGCTTGTGGCAATATCAACTCTGTTCATCAGTCACCTGCGCTTTCAGTGAAAAACTGCCTTCTTAAATTATCTGCAAAACATTTAAGAAGGCAGGTGCTTCAATAATCATTCATTAAATTGAGCGGGATTTTAATTAGAAGAACCCCATTTTGTTTGGGTTGTAGCTGACCAACATATTTTTGGTTTGTTGGTAATGATCCAGCATCATCAAATGGTTTTCTCGACCAATGCCACTTTGTTTGTAGCCACCGAAAGCCGAGTGGGCTGGGTAGAGGTGATAGCAGTTGGTCCAAACACGACCCGCCTGTATGCCTCGGCCAAAACGATACGAGGTGTTCGCGTCGCGTGTCCAAACGCCCGCGCCCAAACCGTACAACGTGTCATTGGCGATGGACATCGCTTCGTTATTGTCTTTAAAAGTCGTCACGCTGACCACGGGACCAAAAATCTCTTCTTGGAAAATCCGCATTTTATTGTGGCCTTTAAAGATGGTCGGTTTGACATAATAGCCGCCCGCCAAATCACCGGCCAAATGGTTTTGTGCGCCACCCGTCAACACTTGTGCGCCCTCAGCTTGACCAATGTCAAGGTAGGAGAGGATTTTTTCGAGCTGGTCGTTCGAGGCTTGAGCGCCCATCATGGTGTCGGTGTCGAGCGGATTGCCGATGATGATGGCATTGGTGCGGGCCACGGCGCGCTCGATGAATTGATCGTAAATCGATTCGGCAATCAGTGCGCGGCTCGGGCAGGTGCAAACCTCACCTTGATTGAGCGCGAACAACACGAAGCCCTCAACGGCCTTATCAAAAAATGCATCGTCCTCGCGCGCGACATCGGCCATGAATATATTCGGGCTTTTACCGCCCAACTCCAGCGTCACAGGGATGATGTTTTGTGAGGCGTATTGCATAATCAAGCGACCAGTGGTGGTTTCACCCGTGAATGCGATTTTAGCAATGCGTGGACTGCTGGCCAAAGGTGCGCCTGCTTCGACGCCAAAACCGTTGACGATGTTGAGCACACCTGCGGGCAACAAATCAGCGATGAGCTCCATCACCACCAGCAGGCTCACTGGCGTTTGTTCGGCGGGCTTAATCACCACGCAGTTGCCTGCGGCGAGTGCGGGCGCGAGTTTCCATGCGGCCATGAGAATCGGGAAATTCCAAGGGATGATTTGCCCCACCACGCCCAAAGGTTCGTGAAAATGGTAAGCCACCGTGTCATTGTCCAACTGGCTGGAAGAGCCTTCTTGCGCGCGAATCGCGCCTGCGAAGTAGCGAAAATGATCGATGGTCAGCGGAATGTCTGCGGCCAATGTTTCACGCACGGCTTTGCCGTTGTCCCATGTTTCGGCCACCGCGATGGTCTCGAGATTTGCCTCGATGCGGTCGGCGATTTTGTTCAAAATAATCGAGCGCTCAGTCACAGAGGTGGTGCCCCACGCATCTTTGGCTTTGTGGGCGGCGTCGAGTGCCAGATTGATGTCTTTGGCGGTTGAGCGTGCCACTTTACAAAAAACCTTGCCAGTGACAGGCGTGATGTTCTCGAAGTATTGACCCTCAATCGGGGCGACCCACTGACCACCGATAAAATTATCGTATGTGTCTTTGAAGTTAATGAGGGCACCGGGGGTGTTTGGGTTGGCGTAGATCATGACAGTCTCCATTTAATTATTTTAAAA
>CALMCK010000031.1 GCA_937862845.1 uncultured Burkholderiaceae bacterium
ACGTGGCCGATGCCTGCGTTGCCAAGCAAACCCCGCATGTCACGCGTGCGAAAACCATCGCGCACTATGCCTTTGTTTTTGTGCATGAAAAACCGCGTGTCATTCGCGGGGGCCATGCCTGCGGCATCTTGGCCGCGATGTTGAAGCAGAAGCAACGCGTCGTAAATCAACTGGTTGACTGGTTTTGTGGAGACGACACCGATGACACCGCACATAATATTTCCTATGAAAATCAAATAAACCCATGGCGCGTTGTGCTCAACGTCTTTTTAAATTTAAGTATTTCTAAAACAAAAACAATGGCAACCACTAGCCGCCCTGCACAGGCGAGCACAGCTCAATCAAACTGCCCTCTGCCGCACGAACATAGGCGACAGTTTGTCCCCACGGTTTATCCGCAGGTGGGCTGATGGCGGTTGCGCCCGCTTCAATCGCACGCGCATAGGCCGCCGTCACGTCATTGGTGACAAAGGCCAACTCAGTGCCAAAACCTGCAGTGGCTTTTTGATAACGCTCACCAAAATTCATCGCACCCATGTCGTGAGACGCAAATGCCAACGCGGTATCGCCCGTGTCTAATTCATCGTATTCACCCGATTCATGAAGGAAACGGGTTTTAAAACCGAACGCGGCTTGGTAAAAATCCAATGTGTCAGCGACAGAAGTGACATAGACAATGGTGTAACCAAATTTCATGTGAGTCTCCTAAATATCACAACGTGCAGTGAGCACTGCTCAATAAAATCTCGTAGCGTCTTGCTGCATCGACTTGCCCAAATTCGCAGGGTGGCTGAAGACAATCCGCTCTGCGCCATTTGTTTATTTCAATGGAATCACAATCGGATTTTTCGCTGCACCTTTGGCTTTATCTGCGGCATTTTGCGCATCGGCCTGGCTGTCAAATGGGCCGAGGCGTACACGGGTTTTTTTGACACCATTGACGGTGATTTTTTCTTGCGAGGCTTTGACGCCAGCCGCGGAGAGTTTGTTGATTAAAGCGGTCGACTGCCCTGCGTCGGTCACAATGCCAATGTGCACGACATATTTGGTGGTCGGCTCTGCTGGTTTTTCTGCGGCAGGCTCGACAGTCTTCGTTGTTGCAACGAGATTGTCTTCAGGCTTTTTGTCCTCGACGGGTTTTAAGTTGTCCGTGCCAGCTGTGTTGTTGCTGGTGGTTGGGGCTTTTGGGTTTTGGACTTCAAATTCAAGTTTTTTATCGGGCACGCTGACGGTGACGGCAGGCGCGGTGAGCTTTCTATCGTCATCAAATACCCACGGCAGAATCACAAATGCACCGCCGAGCAAAACCAATGCGCCGATGAGGCGGCGACGGGCACGCACTTTTAAGTCATTCAACTGTACGTCTTCATTGTAGACAGCGCGGTTGTTGGCTGGCGTTTGGCTTTGAGTCGCGGCGCGGCGCGCGGTGGGCCGTGCCGATCTCTCGCTGTCAGCATCAGAGCCAAGCCCCAGCTCGCTGTGCATGTCGCTGTTGCGCTTGCGTGTGCGCGGGGTTTTGTCCTCTTGGGCTTCGGATTTGTCTTTGTTAAACCACATAGTTAACCTTAATTCGGGCGCGGCATGCCGCGCAGTGCTTGCTCAATGGTGATGAACGAGCCAAAAATGATAATTCTATCATTAGCCGCCACCGTCGTGGCCAAATGAGTGAGCGCTTGTTTGACAGAACTGTGTTTTTCGAGCGTATGGTGCTCGTCATTTACAAAACCAGCATCCATCAGTGCATCGTGTAGTTGCTCAACACTGGCGGCGCGCTCACCGGGCAAGGCACACAAATGCCAACAATCAATCTGCGGCAACAT
>CALMCK010000032.1 GCA_937862845.1 uncultured Burkholderiaceae bacterium
CGTATGTGCTGTTGCAGATTCTGGCTGGTGAGTTGGAAATTTTGACTCTGGGTGTGTCGGCGAGCCAACAAAACCGTGGCGTGGCGAGTGTTTTGCTCGAGTATGTGTGGGGCGAAACCCAAGCTGTGGCGTGTTTTTTAGAGGTGCGCTTGAGCAATGTGGCTGCGCTGGCGTTGTATCGTAAGCTGGGGTTTGTGCAGGTGGGTGTGCGAAAAAACTACTATGTGTCGGGGGCTGGCCGTGAGGATGGGCTGATTCTCCGATTGGATTTAAATAATGAAAGCGACGGCGGACATGATTGACACGGTCAATACACTCAAATACCCAGAGCACCAATCTCAATGGCTCGATGTGATGGGCGTGGTGCGCTGGCAGGCGACGGGTGCGCTTGAGGGGGAAAGTGCGGTGGCGAATGCGACCGATACTGATACGGATGCGCTGTCTAGCATTGATGCGAATGCTGCTCAAGTGTCGGCGCCGATCGACGCGCCCACGAGTACTGCGGCGCTGCCCGATGCGCTTGATGTGCCTGCGGCGGTGGCGGCTGCGGATTACTGTGTGCTTGGGGCGGCGGCGCTGACAGCGCAGGAGGCGTATTTGCTGGCGGGCATGATGCTCAGCGTCGGTGCTGAGCGGGCTGTTTATGCGTATGTGGCGGATGATTTACTTGAGTCTGTGCTGGAGACGGGCTTGGCCGCATTGCCTCAGGTGACCATGTATGCGCTGAGTGCGGCCCATTGGCGTGGTTTGAATGACATCCCCAACACTGTGGCGCTTGTCGCGTTGGGCGCTGCGGTTTATGAAACGCAATGGGTGTTGCCGACACTGGAAGAACTCATGGCCGAGCCTTTAAAAAAACGCGAGGCGTGGCAAGTGTTGAAGAAAATAAAACTCAGTAAAGCTTAAAAAACACATGATGCGCTAACACGCGCGCAAATCAAACAGCTTCATTTCTCGCACGCACTTCTTATAATCAGGACACAGCTCAGCGACCACCGCCCAAAATCGGGCGCTGTGGTTCATTTCGCGTGTGTGGGCGAGCTCGTGCGCGAGCACATAGTTGACCAGAGTCGGGTCAAGAAACACCAGTCGCCAGTTCAAGCGCAGTGTGCCGTCGGCTTTGCATGTGCCCCAGAGCGTTTTCGCATTTGACAATAAAATCGTGCGGTAGCGCAAGCCATGTGCGCTGGCGTACGCATCGGCGCAGCGCGTGAGGTGCATGAGTAAAATATCGGCAAGGGCGTTGACAATGGTTTGCTCCATTTTGTCATCGGCGACACGGCTCAGGCGCAATGTGCTGGGTTGCTCAAACCATGTGTTTGGATTGAATTTTTGACGCACATCAAGCCACGCCACACGCACGGTTTGCCCCAAAATCGGCAGCGTATCGCCATCGGCCAATTGCAAATTCGGCATGAATGAGCGACGCGGGGTGGCGTGCATGGGTTTGTTGAGGTGTTTGAGAATCCAGTCGGCGCGGCCGCGCAGAATCGATTCGATTTCGTCGATAGAAATGCGGGGACTGGCGCGCACACGTAAGCCGCTGTGGTCGATAATCATGCCGACGGTGCGGCGTTTGACGCGCTCGATGTGGTAGGGCACGGAGGTATTGTTTAATAAAACGTGGCGGGTTTTATGAGTGGGTGTGCTGATCGGCCCGTCATCGGCTGCGGGCGCATCGACGATTGGCTCGTCTGCAAACAGCGAGAGTTGCAATTCATTAAACCATTGGCGGAGGCGTTTCAAGTGGCGGCTTTCGTGGCGAGCGATTCAATTGGCTTTGGGCAGGCGCAGCATTTCGCCTTCAATCCAGTCTTTCATTTCTTCATGGACGACTGCGGCTTCTCGACCGTTGGGGTGAATCAATGGGCCGATGGATAAGGTAATCACACCTGGTTTTTTGATCCAAGAAAACTTCGGCCAGCATTCACCTGCATTGTGGGCAATCGGGATAATCGGTGTGTCGAGTGCGACCGACATGCGCGCACCGCCTGATTTGTAATTACCGACCTTGCCGACGGCACTGCGCGTGCCTTCTGGAAATAAAATCATCCAAACGCCTGCATCGAGGCGGCTGCGTGCTTGTGTGATCATTTGCGTGAATGCGTCTTGTCCAGCTTTTCGGTTAATCGCGACCATGCGCAACAGGCCAATGCCCCAGCCGAAAAATGGAATCCACAGTAGCTCACGTTTGAAAACAAAACACAGTGGGTTGCGCAAACCAAACATCAAATAAATGGTTTCCCATGCCGACTGGTGTTTGGCGAGCACAATCGCGCCTGTGCCTGACGGTGGCAGGTTTTCGCGACCGATGATGTTGTAGCGGATGCCGACCACCCAGCGCGCGAGAAAAATCACGCCCATGCCCCAGACCGTGGTGACTTTATAGCGAATCGGGTAAGGCAAAATCGCCACCGCCATGCAGACAAAGGAGTAAACCGCCGTCCACAGCGTGGCGAGTAAAATAAATAATACAGAGCGCAGTGCAGCCATGATTTGCCTCGATTTTGTTTGTTAAATAATGGCGATTATACCGCACTAATTTTAGTCGGCTGATTCAAAAAACCGCAAAATTCTTTGCGGCAACCAATTGAGATTGACCGCAAAACGCCCCTGTATAAAGCCGACGTGGCCGCCTTGTGGGGAGTATTCGAGCGTCACACAGGGCGAGGTCTCATCGTGCTTGGCCAAACTGGCGGCAGGGATGAACGGGTCGTTGAGCGCATTGAGCACCAAAGTGGGCACCGCAATGTCACGCATGAACTGCTTACACGAAGCACGTGCCCAATAGTCTTCGGCGTCTTGATAGCCATGCAGTGGTGCGGTGATGGCGTTGTCGATGTCGTCAAAATTTTTGGCGCGCCGTATCCAGTCCGCATCTATGGGT
>CALMCK010000033.1 GCA_937862845.1 uncultured Burkholderiaceae bacterium
TTGTAATGAGATGGCGGTCAGCGGGGAACGTAACTCGTGGGCAGCATCGGCGATGAAGCGATGTTGCTGTTCAATGGAGTGTGAGAGTCGAGCGAGCAGGGCGTTGATGGAGGTGACGAATGGTTCGATTTCTTTGGGTGCGAGGTTTTCAGTGAGTGGGTGCAGTTTGCTTTCAGTTTTTTGGTCGAGTTCTTGTGCCAGCTTGCTGATGGGGGCGAGTGAGCGGCGAATCACCACAATCACCAACGCAATCAAACAAGGCATCAATATGAGCAGCGGCAACACCGTGCGCCAACCGCTGTCTTGTGCGATTTCATCGCGGATGGCGGTGCGCTGTGCGATGGCGATTTTACGGTTGGGCGAGACGACTCGGACGAAAACACGCCAGTCCTCAGAGTCTGGGGATGTCCATGTGCTGAAGTGTTCGGGCAGGTTGCTGGGTAAATCAATCTCATTGCGGTCGTTTTGGACAATGCGCTCATCTGTGATTTCTTGTGCGATGATTTCCTCATCAGACCCCACGGCACCCATCTCGTCATCTTTTGTGTTGTTTGATAAGTCCTGCGTGGCCACAAAACTGGAAATTTGTTTGAGTTGGTCGTCTTGGAATTCATAAGCATCTTGTGACGCAAAATAAAATGACAAAGCACCCGCCACAATGCCCATCACCACGATAAACAGTGATACCCACAGTGACAGACGGTATTGCAGTGACGTATTCATGGTTTGTGCTCCACGGTGGGCACCAGCCAGCCCATGCCTCGGACGTTTTTGATGGCATGAGCGCCGAGCTTTTTGCGTAAAGCGTGAATGAGAAACTCAACGGCATTGCTTTCAACTTCTTCATTCCAGCCGTAGATGCGGTCTTCTAGCTCCGTTCTCGATAAAATCGCACCTGGGCGCAACAGCAATGCGTGGAGCAATGCGTATTCCCGCGCAGACAGTAGCTGGACATTGCCCTCAAAACTGGCCACTTTGGTTTGCGGGTTCAGTTGTAAAGTACCTTTTGAGCCAGCAGAGCCATTGCTCAAGTCTGGCGAGGCTTGGCCGCCATGGCGGCGAATCACCGCTCGCATACGTGCGAGCAATTCTTTGACTTCAAATGGCTTAACCGAATAATCATCAGCACCCAAATCAAGCCCAAGAATCCTATCATCGACCGCATCGCGTGCCGTGACGATGAGCACGGGCAATTGATTTTTACCTGCTCTGGACAAACGCAGCTGACGCAACACCTCCATGCCGTCTTTGCGTGGCAAGCCGAGGTCCAACAAAATCACACCATAATCCTGTGCGTCAATGCTGGCCAGCGCCGTCACGCCATCACTGACCCAATCGACCGCATACGCCGCGTCTTTGAGCGCTTGGGTGACTGCTTCGGCAATCATTGTGTCGTCTTCGACGAGTAGGACGCGCATGTGGGCCTTTTATAAAAAGTGTGGCATAGATTATAGGTGACGATGAGGCGAGATGTGCAGAGTTTCATCATGTCAATAACCCTCATCATCCGTGACAGAGCATTACCCCAGCGCTTTAATCAATGCGGTTAATGCTTGTTTGCAAGCGTTGGCATCGGGTGTG
>CALMCK010000034.1 GCA_937862845.1 uncultured Burkholderiaceae bacterium
CTCGGTGTTCCAGATGATGGCGCGTGGATCGAGATTCATCGAGCCGACGAAGCTGATGCGGCCGTCGATGATGGCCGCTTTGGTGTGCAATGAGGCGCGTGAGCCTTTCCATGTGAAAATCGAGTGGCGCCACTGGGGAATTTTATCTGCGTCGGGTATGGCGCGCAGCTCGTAAATCTGCACGCCGCCTTTGAGCAAACGCAAGCGATAGGCATCGTATGGGCCGTTCACCAATGGCACGTCATTGGACTCCAGTGAGTTGGTGATGAGGGTGACGCGGCGCCCGCGCTTCACCAAGTCGAGCATCAAGTCGATGAATTCATCGCCTGGTGCGAAGTAGGGGTTAACCAGAATCAATTCGCTGTGTGCGTCAGCGATGGCGCGAACCATGTCGTTGAACACTGGGGTTTGCGGATCAGTGTGCTGCTCGGTGGGTAAATCGGGCTGTGCACTGACGGGACTGTGGTTGATTTTTTCGGGTGAGTCAACGGTGAGTTGCACATCACCCCAAAACATATTGGGCAACACGTCTGGCAAAATATGGTTTTCGGCTTTTTTAAGCGCCGTCAAATACGGGTGGTGTAGCACACGTTCGCTGGAGGTGAGTTTATTGGTTTTGAGTATCAGTGAGCGCAGGGCTTTTCGTGATAAATCGGCCGGGCCTTTTTGGAATACGTCCATCGAAATGGCGTTGTCAGATTGCCAGTAGTCTTCAAAAGCACGGTTGAGTGGCGTGAGCACTTGGCCAGCCAACAACACATCCAAGTCAGAAAAATTATCGTGTTCGCTGGCATTGAAATAACGATCGCCGAGGTTGCGCCCGCCCGCGATGCCCAGCACGCCATCGGCAATCCAGATTTTATTGTGCATGCGGCGGTGCATGGTTTTGAGGTGGCCTAAAAACATCAGCGTGCGCGACAGTCGCGTGCCACGCCAGCGTTTGATGGGGTTAAATACACGCAACTCGATGTTTGGATGAGCGGCGAGTCGGCTCATTTCTTGGTCATTGCCGAGCGTTTCCATGTCGTCGAGCAAGATTCTAATTTGCACGCCTCGGTCAGCGGCCAAGACCAGTTCGCGAATCAAGAGGCGCGTGCTCAAACCGCTTTTAAGACTGTAATACTGCAAGTCCAAAGTCTTTTGCGCGTTTTTAATCAATGCATTGCGCACCGCAAATGCTTCGACGCCGTCGTTTAAATCATAAACACCAGAGGCCGTCGGGTCGCCCACTGGCGGTCTCATGGTGTCGAGAGCCAGGTTTAACTTCGTCGGTGTTTGTTCGGTGTTTTTCACTGTGTTTTGTGTTTCTTCGGGCTCTTTGGCTTCTGTGGATTGTTGAAATTCGCCGTCGATGGATTCTACTGTTTCTTCATCGTCTGTGGTGGCGATGTTGCTCAATTTTT
>CALMCK010000035.1 GCA_937862845.1 uncultured Burkholderiaceae bacterium
TGGTTTGGCGACAAACCATGCAAATGTGTTTTTAATTAAGTTCATGTGACTTCCCTGCATCTTGATTGTTTGAAATGACTCGTTCGCGCCAGTCGCCGCCTGCTGCTTTGTACAACGAAATCCAATACAGCACTCGGTCGCGCTCGGTGTCGATTAAACTTTGTTTCGCCATAAACTGGCTGCGTCGTGCATCCTCAAGGTCGAGCAAACTGCCCGTGCCAACTTCGTAACGCACTTCGCTGGCGTTGAAATAATACGCAAACTTATCCGCGGCCGTGTGTGCGCTTTTAACCCGTTGATTCGCACCATCCAGATTGACCAGCGCCATTTCGATTTCATTGACCGCTTGCTCGACCTTTTGCTGATAAGCGGCTTGAGATTCTTCGTAGCGTGCTCTGGCCGCTCGCTCAAGATTGGCCAGTCGAGCCGCATTCAAAATCGGCAACGACAACACTGGCCCGAAGCTGGAGCTGGTGTTTGAGTCATTTGCATCCCCCAGCTTAACGCCGAGAAAACCAAGACTGATGTTGCCTGATAATGACAAACGCGGCAGTCGATTCGCCCGAGCCACACCGATGTCGGCATTGGCCGCAGCGAGGTTGCGCTCGGCAGCGGCGACATCTGGACGCTGGCTGACGACGACGAGCGGCACACTGTCCACGACAAACTGACGCGGTGCCGGTAATGATTTGCGCTGACCATCCAGCAACTCACGCGTGAGGTTGACCTCATCAATCCCCGTGAGCATTGACAGGCTTTTTCCCAACGACGTACATGACACCTGCGCACTGACAAACTGCTGGCGCGTGCTCGCGGTACCAGCCTCGACCAAAGCCGCTTCTGCCGGTGCCATAAAACCTTCTTCAACCAATAAGTTGGTCAACTTCACTGATTTTTCTCGTGACGCCACATCCGAGCGCAGCAAGTCACGCTGTGCTTCACAAGCACGCAAACCCACATAGACATTCGCCGTCTCTGCCGCCAAACTCACGCGCAAATCATGCCATGAGTCAACCGACGATGCCAACCGTGCATTCGCGCCCTCTGCACCACGGCGCAAACCGCCAAAAATATCGAGCTCCCAACTCGCATCGAGCACTGCTGCGGTGGTTTTGCTGGATGCACCATTCGCTCGCGATTCGGTCACGGCCAGCTGCGTCCCACCGCCAGGTAAAAATGCCGTCAACGCCACGCCACGCTCGGCCCGTGCGGCTTTAATCCGTGCCGCCGCTTGCGCGAGGCTCAGGTTATCCTGTTCGGTCGCGTCAATCAATCGAGCCACCAGCGGGTCATCGAAGTCGCGCCACCAGTTCGCCAACTCTGTGCTTTGCCCTGCGTGCGGACGCACAAAATCCTGCGGCGCACGCAGGGTATCCGCAGTAGAGCGGGTTATATATGGGGTGTGGTAATT
>CALMCK010000036.1 GCA_937862845.1 uncultured Burkholderiaceae bacterium
GACCTTCGGGTTATGAGCCCGACGAGCTACCATGCTGCTCCACCCCGCGTCCGACCTTTTATTCATTCAATAAAAGGTATCAATTGGCGGAAGCGGTGAGATTCGAACTCACGGTGGACGTAAATCCACGACAGTTTTCAAGACTGTAGCATTAAACCGCTCTGCCACGCTTCCTGAGCCAAGACCAGCATTGTATACGACTCCCATCGTTTTGCCAAGCGCTTTATTAATTATTTTTAATGAGCGCCGCTTGAGCGTTGCTCGAGTCCAACCAAATGTACCGCCGTTGCTCGCGCCAACGCGTCATGCCGCTGCGCTCACAGCCCAGACACAGGGCGATTGCACCGTTGTCTGCTGTGTTCAACATGTCTGTGCCGATGGTTCGATAACGCGACACCACCAGTGGGTGCGGGTGCTGAAAATGATTCATAAAACCTGCTTGCGCGATGGCGAGCTTCGGCGTGGTCGCTTCAAGCCACGGCGCACTCGAGCCATGCGAGCTGCCGTGATGTGACATCATCAACACATCTGTATGCCAGTCGCGCACACCGCCAGCGGGCGAGACCACCAGCCGCGCTTCTTGCAAGGTGTCAACATCGCCCGCCAAAATCATGCTTTGCAGCTGCCCCGACTGCGCATCGATGCGCAGCACACAGCTTTTTTGATTGTCTGTGGTGTCACTGGCACCGCGAATCTCGGCTGTCGGGCTCAACATCGAAAATGCCACGCCGTCGATTTGCCATGATTGCCCCGTTGCACAAAAACTTTGCTCCGTCGTGCGCACAGCCATTTCGCTCAGTCGGGCAGGCTCGATGGAACTGATGATTTGGCGCACCGGTATGGCCTGTGAAATCGTTGCTGCGCCCCCTGTGTGGTCAATGTCATTGTGCGAGAGCACCATCACATCGATGGCGCGAATGCCGTGTTCGCGTAAAAACGGCAAAACCACACGCAAGCCCGCATCCGAGTCATGGCCATAGCGCGGCCCCGCATCGTACAGCCACACTTGCGTGCGTGTGCGCAGCAACACCGCACTGCCCTGCCCGACGTCCAGCACATCCACCCGCACCTCGCCATCGTCGATGGCATCGCCGGGCATGACTGGCAGCGACAACACACCGACCAAACACAGCGTCAAAGCTGCCGACAACCAGAGCGATCGTCGTCGCCACATGAGCACCAGCGCCACACTGAGTATGGCCACCAGCAGCACTTGCCACCACACCAGCCGCAATTGCCACATCATGGATGGCAATGTTTCGTTGACCCAACTCAGGCCTCGCAAACACAGCGCCAAAAGTTTATTCGCCCAGCGCAGCGCAAAATCCCAACCCAACACCGTCATACACAACGTCGCCAACAGCAACAACGGCGTCACCAAACCACTGACGAGGGGAATCGCCAATAGGTTTATCAGCACGCCCGAGAGCGATGCTTGCCGAAAAAAATACACGCTAATTGGCAACAGAGACGTGCCCGTGGCCAACTGCGTGCCCACTGCCACCGTGATTTTTCTGCGCAGTCCAGCTTGAGACGCAGGCGCTTCGTGTTCGAGGTCGGCCAAATGTGAAAACGCCAACACCAGCCAAGCCACCGCACCGAATGACAACCAAAAGCTCAATGACAACACAGAAAACGGGTCCCACAAAACCACCGCCAGCAAAGCAAAGCACAACACCCGCACCGCCGACTGCGCCACCCCGACCCTCGAGAACAACAACCACAGCGCCAACATCAACACCGTGCGTTGCGCAGGCAACGCCCACCCCGCCACCACCGCATACAGCAGCGCCGCCATCAAGCCCGCCCATTGCGCCGCATGCAAACTCGGCATCCACTCGCACAGCCGCACACTGCGCCGCCACAACCGCCGCACACA
The DNA here is from genome assembly GCA_937862845.1 of uncultured Burkholderiaceae bacterium. Classification (GTDB taxonomy): domain Bacteria; phylum Pseudomonadota; class Gammaproteobacteria; order Burkholderiales; family Burkholderiaceae; genus Hydromonas. Next base: position 1,880 of record CALMCK010000036.1, read on the forward strand.
CCACATCATCAAAGCCGCCAACATCGTGATGTGCACGCCAGAAATACTCACCAAATGCGTCACGCCTGTTTGCTGAAATAGTTGCCATTGCCGCGTCGACACATCGCTCTGATCACCCAACGCCAATGCTTTAAACACCGCCGCCGAACCCGAATCATCGTCAGCCAAAGCGACATCAATCTGCGCCAAAGTCGCCGCTCGCCAACGCTGCAAACGCAACCACACGCCATCGTTTTGCGCCAACAAAACCGCAGTGTGCGCATCCTTCAACCGCACCGTCGCCAAAGCACGCACACCTTGCATCCACCAGTTTTTTTCTTGATCGAAACCACCCGGATTGTACGACGCATGGGGCGGTTTAAATGACACAGGCAAACGCCACACCTGCCCGATTTGCAACGGTTCATTCGGCAAATCATCTTCATTCCAAAATATGCTGACGCGCTGTGGCAGCGCCCCTGCATCGCTCGCCGCTCGCAGCACCGCATCACTCTGCTCATCCAAACTTTGCACAGTAAAACGCACGCCAAAAGGCGTGCGCACGGGCAAATCAACGATTTCAACATCCAACAAAAATGTTTGGTACAGCCACGCCATCGGCACCACTTGCAAAGCACGCGATTGCATGCGCCATTGACCATAACCCATCAAAACCGCCACCCACAGCAGCGCGACGATTATCGAACGCAGCCACACGATTTTTTGTTTCAATGCCATTCGAGATGAAACAAACATCACGCACAACAGCAGCGCACACCCCAATCCAAACACCCCGCGAACCACAGCCACATCGAAGGTTTCAGGCCAATACATGACCCACGTGAGCACCGCCACCGTCAATACCGTCCCAGCCAACAATCGATATTGACCGCGCCAGATGTTCACGACAGCACTGCCCGCAGACGCGGCAAAGCCGCCAGAGTATTCTGCAACAACTGCTCGGCCAACGCAGCCTCATCGACACCGCGCAGCGAGGCCAAAGTCTGTGCAATGCGCGGTAAATAATATGAGTAGTTGTTTTCTTGATACGCCCATGCAGGCGGAATGTCCGGCGCGTCGGTCTCCAGCACGATCGATTCTATCGGCAACTGCGCTGCCAATCGTCGAATTTGATTGGCCTTATCAAAGGTCATCATGCCACCAAAGCCGAGCTTCATGCCCTGCTTGATGTAAGCCTCGGCCTGTGAAAAACTGCCATTAAAGGCATGCGCAATGCCGCGTGTGATTTGATACTGACGCAAATATTTAATCACCGTATCCTGCGCGTGGCGCACATGCAACAACACAGGCAAATCAAATTCACGGGCGAGCTTGAGTTGCATTTGGTAGAAATAAAGTTGTTTGTCCCAATCGAGCTCTTTGACAAACCCATCCAAACCAATCTCACCCACCGCCACCAAACGGCTGTCATTGATGTTCGCCTCCAGCACCACCCGCAGCTGCGCCAAAGCCGTCTCGGCATCGAGCGCATTGACATACATCGGATGAATGCCCAGCGCATACGCCGAACCCTCATGCGCATGCGCCAGCTCACGCACGGTGTCGAAATTAAACGGCGCCACCGCAGGGATGACCTGCGCCAGCACACCCGCCGCACGTGCGCGCCCCCAGTCCTCCGAGCGAGTCGCGTCAAACTCTGGTGCATCAAAGTGTGCGTGGGTGTCCAGCCACATACCAACTCCAAGTAGAAGCGATACCAATATTAAGCGTTTAAAGTCACCTGATTCAAAACCCCAGCCTCGAGCTTGAGCACCCGATCGCATTGCGCGGTCAGATCCAAATCGTGCGACACCAATACAAATGCAATGCCCAAATCACGACCGAGCTGACGCACCAGTGCAAACACAGTCGCCGCCGTGTCGCTGTCCAGATTACCGGTCGGCTCATCGGCCAACACGCACGATGGCTCTGTCACCAAAGCACGAGCTATCGCCACACGTTGGCGTTCACCACCTGAGAGTTGGCTCGGCAGATTGTCCAATCGATCGGCCAAGCCGACTTTTTCGAGGATGACACGTGCACGCGCTTGCGCCTCTGCGCGCTTCATGCGGCGAATCAAAAGCGGCATCGCGACATTGTCCAACGCCGAGAGCTCAGGCAACAAATGGTGAAACTGATACACGAAGCCCAAATGCTGATTGCGCACACCGTTGCGCGCATCATCGGACAAACTCGAATACGCCTGCCCCAGCAAACTCACTTGCCCCGCATCGGGCACATCCAAACCACCCAAGACATGCAGCAAGGTGGACTTACCCGAACCCGACGCACCGATAATCGCCAGACACTCGCCGCGCACCACATCGAGCGAGACCGAGCGCAGCACATTGACCGACAGATCGTTGTCGCTGAATGTTTTCGCCACATCGCGGGCTTGTAAAACGATTGTTTGATTCATCATGGTCTCTTTATCCGTCTCTTTATTCATAGCGCAAAGCCTTCGCAGGTTCGACCGCTGCGGCCTTCTGACTTGGGTAAATGGTGGCAATCAAACTCAAACCAAAAGTCACACCCGCAATCAGCAACACTTCATTCAAGCGCACTTCAGAAGGCATGCGGCTGATGAAATAAACGCCTTTGGGTAAAAAATCAGTCTGAAACAACTTCTCCAGCCCAGCCACAATACTGCCGACATTCAAAGCCACCAGCACCCCAAAAAACACACCGAAAAATGTGCCTGCACCGCCAATCAATGCACCCTGTATCATAAACACACGGTTCACACTCCGCTTGGATGCGCCGAGCGTGCGCAGAATCGCGATATCGGCAAGCTTCTCATTCACCGTCATGGAGAGCATGGACACCAAATTAAAAATCGCCACGGTGGTGATGAGCAACAAAATAATTGAAATCATGATTTTTTCGGTTTTCACCGCAGAGAACCACGATGGGTTCATGCTCGACCAGTCTTGTGCAAACACGGGTGCGCTTGAGTTTTCTTCAATCCAGCGACCGACATCCGCTGCCTCATCCATATTTTTCACTTTAACGCGCAGCCCTGCATTGCCATTGTGAAACAAGCGTTTCGCATCATTGACATTGATGTAAATGAAGTTATTGTCAATCTCATAATGCCCCGATGCAATCACACCGACCACCTTAAACTCGCGCATGCGCGGCACAATACCAGCAGGCGTGGTGTTCGCCTCGGGTGCCATCAGCGTGATGCTTTTGCCCAAATCATACTGGTCATTGCCCAGCGCGATGCCCAAACGATTGGCCAGCTCCAGTCCGATGATGACGTTGAACTCACCATCTTTAAGGTCTTCGAGTTTGCCCGCCACCAGCTTGCTCGGCACCTCCGAGACTTCCTTTTCCGTCGCTGGTTCAATGCCCTCGGTTTTGACACCAATCAGCTCATCATTGCTCAAAATAATCGCCTGACTGCTCATGTACGGCGAGACGCCCATCACTTCTTTGTTTTGCCTGATTTTCTCAGTCAAGCCTGCTTCCCAGCCTGTTTGAGCCGCGACTTCGGGTGCAGGATAAACTTGGATGTGCGGAATCACTGAGAGCATTTTGCCGCGCACTTCACGTTGGAAACCATTCATCACAGACAGCAC
>CALMCK010000037.1 GCA_937862845.1 uncultured Burkholderiaceae bacterium
ATGCGAAGCGATTAAATACGTTCGCGACGAAATGGGATTGACCAATGTCGAGGTCATGATTCCATTTGTGCGCACGCTCGAACAAGGCCGCCGCGTGGTTGAACTGCTCGCCGAAAAAGGCCTGAAAAAAGGTGAAAACGGCCTGCGGGTCATCATGATGTGCGAAGTCCCGTCCAACGCGATTCTCGCTGAAGAGTTCCTCGAAATCTTCGACGGCTTCTCGATTGGTTCAAACGACTTGACCCAGCTCACCCTCGGCCTCGACCGCGACTCAGGCATGGAACTGCTCGCAAAAGACTTTGACGAACGCGACCCCGCCGTTAAATTCATGCTCGCCCGCGCCATCGCCGCCGCGAAAAAAATGAACAAATACGTCGGCATCTGCGGCCAAGGCCCTTCTGACCATTTGGACTTCGCCAAATGGTTGGTCGAGCAAGGCATCGAATCGATTTCGCTCAACCCTGACACAGTGATTAAGACTTGGAAGGATTTGGCGAGTTGATGTGTTAGAGATTTGACTTGTCCGATAAAAAAACCAGCCGTTGTGAAGCGGCTGGTTTTTTTAATGCTGAAAAGCCAAGGCGAATTTTCAACAGGTGATTTTGATTTCAGGTGGCCGCTTGTGTTACCCTAATACGACCCACTTGGGCATTAACCAAACAAGGAGTCATATTATGAGCGTCGCAAAAGTTACCGAAGTCATTTCATCATCCACCATCAGCTTTGATGATGCCATCAAACAAGGCGTTGAACGCGCCAATAAAACACTGAAAAACGTCAAAGGCGCATGGGTTGAGCAACAAAAAGTCGTGGTGAATGACGGCCAAATTGTTGAGTATCGTGTGAATTTAAAAATCACTTTTGTATTGGCAGACTGATTTTACCTGAACCAAAAGCCCCGCCTTGAGCGGGGTTTTTTGGTTTTTATGTGGAGGCGCGGCATCATTTCTGAATGGTTTTTTAGTTTTTGAACGGCCAAAGTCAAAATCACTGGACTCCCGCCAAACCCATGCGAGAATGACGGGGCAAAACCTCGGCATTCAATCAATTATATTGACGGCTTTGGCATGCTTGCCCTGCGTTTTGCTGACACTTTCATCGATTAACGGTATCATTCGTCATTCCTCAAAAAACCCTTCCATGACAGATAAAACCCCACAACCCACCGCTTTTGACCCACTCGCATTTGTCGCGTCATTGCCGCATTTGCCGGGGGTGTATCGCCACATCGATGAGAACGATGTGGTTTTGTACGTGGGTAAGGCGCGGGATTTGAAGAAGCGGGTGGCGAATTATTTCGCTCGCAGTGAGTCGCTGAGTCCGCGCATTGCGTTGATGGTGAGCAAAGTGGTGCGGGTGGATGTGACGGTGACGCGCACGGAGACGGAGGCGTTGCTGCTGGAAAACAATCTGATTAAAACGCTGGCGCCGCGTTACAACATTTTGTTTCGCGATGATAAGTCGTATCCGTATCTTAAAATGACGGCGCATGCGTATCCGCGCATGGTGTATTACCGTGGTGCGGTGGATAAAAAGCACCAGTATTTCGGGCCGTTTCCGAATGGTTTTGCGGTGAAGGATTCGATTAAACTGTTGCAGAAGGTTTTTAAATTAAGAACCTGCGATGAGACGGTGTTTCGCAATCGCTCGCGGCCGTGCATGTTGTATCAAATCGGTCGCTGTACGGCGCCATGTGTGGGCAAAATTTCTGAATCAGACTATGCCGCCGATGTGGCCGCGAGTGTGTTGTTTCTCAAAGGTGAGTCGGACGAGTTGTTGCAGGATTTTCAAGAAAAAATGAATGTGGCGGCGAGCACGCTGGACTTCGAGGCGGCGGCGCAGTACCGCGATAAAATCGGTGCGCTGTCACACATGATGGCGCAGCAGTCGGTCGAGAGCACGGGCAGTGATGTCGATGCGGACATCATTGCGGTGGCGTCTAGCGATGCGCGGTATTGCGTGAACCTTGCCATGGTGCGCGGTGGTCGGCATTTGGGCGATAAGGCATTTTTCCCACAACACACGCAGGACTGCACGACGCAGGATGTCATGGATGAGTTTGTGGTGCAGCATTACATTGACGGTGCTGCGCCTGCGATTGTGGTGGTCGATGTCTTGCCCAGTGATGAAATACAAAACGCACTCACCGAGGTGGTCGGGCGCAAACTCAATTGGGTGAAAAAGCCACAAACGCAACGAAAAATTTGGTTGGAAATGGCACAAAACAATGCGCAACTCGCGCTGTCGCGGCGCATGCACGAAGTCGGCAGCGCGAAAACCCGCACCCGCGATTTGGTCAATGTGCTCGCTTTGCCAGAGATGGATGATGAGGACAATTTGAGTCGCCTGCGCATCGAGTGCTTTGACATCAGCCATCATTCGGGCGAGGCGACACAGGCGTCGTGTGTGGTGTATCAACACCATGCAATGCAAAACGCTGAATACCGTCGTTACAATATTAAAAATGTGACCGCAGGCGATGACTACGCCGCGATGCGTCAAGTGCTCATGCGACGCTATGAAAAAGTTGTCGCGGGTGAAGGCATTTTGCCCGACGTGGTGTTGATTGATGGCGGTAAAGGTCAGGTCAGCATGGCGCATGAGGTGTTTGACGAGCTGGGCTTGGACATCGGTTTGCTGGTCGGTGTGGCGAAAGGCGAGGGGCGGCGCGTGGGTTTGGAGCAGTTGATTTTCGCCGATGGCCGAGCTGCGGTGAAGCTGGGTAAACTGTCGCCCGCGCTCATGCTGATTGCGCAGGTTCGTGATGAGGCGCATCGCTTTGCCATCACGGGGATGCGTGCCGCGCGAGCGAAGGTGCGCAATGTCTCGCGGCTTGAAGAAATCGAGGGCATTGGCGCGAAACGCCGCGCCGATTTGCTCAAACGGTTCGGCGGAATTGCTGGCGTCAAAGGCGCCAGTGTGCAAGAACTGCGGCAAGTTGTCGGGATTTCGGATAAACTCGCACAGGAGATTTACAAGCAGTTGCATGAAGATGCGCCGAGAGTCGAAGGCGATGGTGCGATTGATGTTGAATGATGATAATGAGATTTTAATATGCCTTTAAACATACCGATTTTACTCACATGGGCGCGCGTGATTGCCATTCCGCTGTTGGTCGCGCTGTACTATGCGCCGTTCAACGGCTTGCCCGACAATGTGCGGGATGTTTCTGCGACGGTGCTGTTTGTTTTGGCGGCGTTCACCGATTGGCTCGATGGTTATTTGGCGCGTCGTTGGAATCAAACCAGCACGTTTGGTGCTTTTCTCGATCCAGTCGCGGATAAGTTGTTGGTCGCGGCGTGTTTGATTGTTTTGGTGCACAATGCGCGGGCGCATGGTTTGATTGCTTTAATCATCATCGGTCGCGAAATCACGATTTCGGCGCTGCGTGAGTGGATGGCGTCCATCGGTGCGCGCGGTGTGGTCGCGGTGAATAATCTGGGTAAATATAAAACCGCAGCGCAAATGACTGCGCTGCCGATGCTGTTGTTCAATGATGTTTTATGGGGCGTGAACATGCATTGGGTCGGCTCGGTTTTACTCTACATCGCAGCGGCGCTGACGGTGTTCTCAATGGTGGTGTACCTTAAAGCGGCATGGCCAACGATGAAGGAACACGCGTGATGGCGCAAGTGATTCAGTTCCACCCTCGCGCAATCGCAACAGCACACAACAAAGCGGTCAGTTTGACCGCTTTGCCGCCTCTGGCTTTGTATGTGCATGTGCCGTGGTGTGTGAAAAAATGCCCGTATTGTGATTTTAATTCGCATGAGTTGAAACAAGATTTGAGTGATTTGAATGAAGCCAAAAAGTGGGAATCGGCGTACATCGATGCGCTGCTGCGCGATTTGGAAAGCAATCTGCCCGATGTTTGGGGGCGGCGTTTGGTCAGCGTTTACATCGGTGGTGGCACGCCGAGTGTGCTCTCGGCATCGGCGATTGACACTTTGCTCGCAGGCATTCGCGCTCGATTGCCGCAGGTCGCTGACATCGAAGTGACCATGGAGGCCAATCCAGGCACGCTCGACACGGGCAAGCTGGAAGGCTTTCGTGATGCGGGTGTGACCCGACTCTCGCTTGGCGTGCAGAGTTTTAACGACACTTTGTTGCAACGGATTGGCCGCATTCACAATGGCCGCCAAGCGCATGATGCGCTGGAGACGGCTTATCGATTGTTTGATAAAGTCAATCTGGACATCATGTTTGCCCTGCCGCAGCAGACCATGGCTGAGCTGCAAGCAGACGTGGCGGCGGCGATGGCATACGCGCCGACGCATTTGTCCTACTATCACCTCACGCTCGAGCCGAATACCTTTTTTCATCGCCACCCACCGATTTTGCCCGATGATGATTTGGCGCTTGATATGCAAGAGCACATCGAAGCCGAGCTCGCCCATGCAGGGTTGCATCATTATGAAGTTTCGGCTTATGCGGCCAAAGGGCATGAGTCTTTGCACAACAGCAACTACTGGCGCTTTGGCGATTACATCGGCATCGGTGCGGGCGCGCATGGCAAAATCAGCCAGCACAATCGGATTTTTCGCCAGACGCGATTCAAACACCCCAATATGTATCTCGAATCCATGCAAAAAAATGGCCACGCGATTGAGTCCACCAGCGATATCTCATGCGACGACTTGCCATTTGAATTCATGCTCAACGCGTTGCGCCTGAGAGACGGTGCCAGCGTCGCCGAGTTTCATGCGGCGACTGGGTTGACCATCGCTGATTTAGAACCCGCCCTGTCCGCCGCGCAAGCGAAGGGACTTATGGAAAAGCAGCACGACGTGTTGCGCGTGACAGATTTGGGCTGGCGGTTTTTGAGCGATGTGCAGGGGATGTTTTTGACGGGCGCAAAAAAATAAACGTGTGGTAATGATGGGGTTCTTTTTTATGATTGGCACGATTGTACAAAACACGGATGATGTGGTTGATATAAAAAGCCCGAGCGGATTGCTCGGGTTTTTTATATTGGGATGGCTCATCCCGCCATCGCCATCAAGCTCGCATTGCCGCCTGCTGCGGTGGTGTTGACACACACCGCGCGCTCGGCGACGAGGCGCCAGAGTGGGATGGCGTTGTTGTGAGCGGTGATGACAATCTGCACGAGGCCGCCTGCATCGCTGGAGCGATTGGCGAGCAGACTGCGCAACTCTTGCGCCGATGCCTCATCGAGCAGGGCCAAATCAATCCGTGCGTTGGCGATGGCATCGGTTTTGACAGACGTTATCGCGGAGCGCACATCGCTCGGCAGACCTTGTGGCAGTAGACGGTGGGTTTGTTCAGTGAGCAGTGGGGTGTTGCCTGTGGTGAGGACTGCGGCGATTTGGTTGAGCAGTGATTCGGTGTTCACCGCCGCGCACAGCACAGTGCCGCGCGGTGCGAAGCGCAAGGTGTTGCGCTCGCCCGTCGGGCTGGGCAAAACCATGGTGTGGCCGTTGAGCTGCTCATTGGCGTATTGCTCGGTGCGCTGTGCCAGCGTGCTGTGCCCATGTGTTTGCGCCCATGTCAAAAATGATTGCGCGGTGTTCGATAGGCTGACAGCTGGCTCAGCTTGATGGTCCAACTGCTTGCGTGTGAGGTGTGCGTCTTGCTGCAAACGGCGCACATACAGTGGGCCGCCTGCTTTCGGGCCTGTGCCTGATTTGCCTTCGCCTCCGAATGGCTGGACGCCGACCACGGCGCCGACGATGTTGCGGTTGATGTAGATATTGCCGACGTGGGCTTGGCCGACGATGAAATCAACGGTCTCATCGATGCGGGTGTGCACGCCGAGGGTGAGGCCGTAACCCGTGGCATTGAGTGCATCGATGAGCTGTGGCAATTCGGCACGTTTGTATTTAAGCACGTGCAACACAGGACCGAAAACCTCTTGCGTGAGCTCGGACAATGCGTTGATTTCGATAATGGTGGGCGGCACAAATGTGCCCGCATGGCATTCGCTCGATGGTTCAAGTTGTGTGATGCGGTGGCCGTTGCTGCGCATGTGCTCGATGTGTTGGAACAGATTGTTTTGCGCCTCGGCATCAATCACAGGGCCGACGTCGGTGGCGAGTTGGTCTGGGTTGCCGACGCGCAATTCATTGAACGCGCCGTGCAACATCTCAAGCGTGCGGTCAACAATATCGGTTTGCAAACACAACACGCGCAGCGCAGAACAACGTTGGCCGGCTGAATCAAAAGCAGAACTCAGCACGTCGGTGATGACCTGCTCGGGTAGGGCGGAGCTGTCCATGATAAGGGCGTTTTGGCCGCCCGTCTCGGCAATCAGTGGGATTTCTGCGCCTTCGATTTGTGCGCGGGCGGCGAGACTGCGGTGGATGATGTGGGCGACTTCGGTTGAGCCTGTGAATATCACACCCTTGACGCGCGAGTCATTGACCAACGTCGCACCGACTATGTCGCCACGGCCTGGTAAAAATTGCAACACATCGCGCGGCACACCTGCTTCGTGCAACAGCTGTACGGCACGGTGTGCGATGAGGGGCGTTTGCTCGGCGGGTTTGGCGAGAACGGCATTGCCAGCAGCGAGTGCGGCGGTGATTTCGCCAGTGAAAATCGCCAGCGGAAAATTCCACGGCGCGATGCAGACCACCGCGCCAAGCGCACGCGTCTCCGTGTCGTGTGCAACTTGCGCGGCGTAGTAGCGTAAAAAATCGACGGCTTCGCGCAGCTCTGCGATGGCATTGGGCAATGATTTGCCCGCTTCGCGCACGGCGAGTGTGATGAATTCGAGGGTGTTTTTCTCAAACAAAGTAGCGGCTTTGGCCAGCGTTGCGGCGCGCTCATGCGCGGGTGTGGCTTGCCAGGTGGCGGCCGCTCGTCCGCTGATGCTTAAGGCGTGTTGCACGTCCTCTGGTGTGGCTTCGACGACGTGGCCGACGATGTCGTTGTGCTGGGCTGGATTTTTAATCGCCGTCATGGTTGTGCCGTGGTGGGCGTGCTCGCCGAGCAGTGGCGTGGCTTGCCATTGTTGTGTGGCGTTTTGCGTGAAGTATTCGTTCAAATCACGCAGTGTGTTCTCGTCGGAAAAATCCATCCCCATAGAGTTGAGACGTGCATCGCCGAATAATTGCACGGGCAAAGCGATGCCTTTATTCGCAGCACCTTTTAGTTCGCGCGCCACATCTATCGGGTCGGCAATCAGTGTGTCTATCGAGATGTTTTCATCGACGATTTGATTGACGAATGAGGAGTTGGCACCGTTTTCGAGTAAGCGGCGCACCAAGTAAGCGAGCAGCGTCACATGCGAGCCGACGGGCGCGTAGATGCGGCAAATTTTGTTGAGGTTTTTCGCACCGACCACTTGGTCGTACAGCGTCTCGCCCATGCCGTGCAGACATTGAAACTCATAATCATCGACACCGCTCGCCTGCGCCCATGTGTGAATGGTCGCGACGGTGTGTGCGTTGTGCGTGGCGAATTGCGGGTAAATCACATCCGTGGCAGCCAACAATTTTTGCGCGCACGCGAGATATGATACATCGGTATAAACTTTGCGCGTGTAGACAGGATAGCCATCCTGGCCATCGACTTGTGCACGCTTGATTTCTGCATCCCAATATGCGCCTTTGACCAAACGCACCATGAAGCGTCGTCCTGAGCGGTGCGCCAAATCAATTAGAAAATCAATCACAAACGGGCAGCGTTTTTGATACGCCTGCACGACAAAGCCAAGACCATCGTAACCCGCGAGTGTGTCGTCAAATGCCAGTGCCTCCATCAAATCCAATGACAATTCCAAGCGATCGGTTTCTTCAGCATCGATGTTCAAACCGATGTTGTATTGTTTGGCCAACAGGAGCAGTTGTGTTAAACGCGGCAGCAACTCGCTCATCACGCGAGCGCGTTGCGAGCGTGAATAACGCGGGTGCAGCGCGGAGAGTTTCACCGAAATGCCAGGGCCGTTTTTCACCCCGCGACCATTCGAAGTGCGACCGATGGCGTGGATGGCAGACTCATAAGCCGCGAAATAATGTGCGGCATCGTCGGCCGTGAGTGCGGCCTCGCCGAGCATGTCGTATGAGTATTGATACCCGCGCCGTTCATTGTCCAAGCTGTGTTGAATCGCTTCCTCGATGGTTTGGCCTGTGACAAACTGTTTGCCCAGCATGCGCATCGCCAGATCGACGCCTTTGCGTATCAGCGGCTCGCCGCCGCGCGTGATGAGTTTGCCCAGCGCAGCGGTTAAGCCCGTTTCGCTGGTGGTGCTGACCAATTTACCCGTCACCAGTAAGCCCCACGTCGCCGCATTGACAAACATAGATGGCGACTCACCCAGATGACGCCGCCAATCGCCTTTGCTGATTTTATCGGCAATCAGTCGGTCCGCCGTCGCCGCATCAGGAATGCGCAGCAAAGCCTCTGCCAAACACATCAGCGCCACACCTTCCTCACTCGAGAGAGAGAACTCATGCATCAACGCATCCACACCAGATGCACGCGTGCGCTGCGTGCGCACATTGCCCACCAGTTGTGCCGCGAGTTTTTGCGCCGTCGCCTGCTCGCCCGCATCGTGCGTGGTGTGATTTAAAAGCCACGCCACCGCATCGGCTTCTGGGCGACGATAAGCCTGTGTGATGGCAGCACGCAGAGCAGTGGCTGTGGGTAAAACATCCAAAGAGAAGTTTGAAAAAGCGGTGGTCATGGTGGCGTCCTTGTGGGTGCGTATTGTTGGGTTGTTTAATATTTTCTGTTAAAAACTAAATTCGATTTTAATGGCATTTAGTGTGTGTTAAATATCCTTGTTTGGTCTAATTTTAAATTATAATTCTTCATAACTTAATAATTCCAAATTTTATTTATAAAGGAACATAGGCGTGATTGATAAAATCAATAAAAAAATCCTCACCGAATTGCAAAAAGACGGCCGCATCAGCAACGTCGATCTGGCCAATAAAGTCAATCTGTCGCCCGCCGCCTGCCTTGAGCGGGTGCGGCGGCTCACCGAAGCCAAATACATACTCGGTTACAGCGCCCAGCTCAACCCTGATCTGCTCAATGTGTCTTTGCTGATATTCATCGAAGTGTTGCTCGACCGCACCACCTCGGATGTTTTTCAAGAATTCAAACACGCCGTGCAAACGATTCCAGAAATCGTCGAATGCCACATGGTCGCAGGTGGTTTTGATTATTTGTTAAAAGTTCGAGTGAAAGACATGAATGCCTACCGAGATTTTTTGGGCAAAACCCTGACCAACCTCAAAGGCGTGCGCGAGACCCGCACCTATGCGGTGATGGATGAAGTTAAAAATGAAATGTGTTTGCCAATAAATTAAATTTTGTTTATTTTTACTGTTAAGTTTATTATTTGGTTATCGCATCAAACAACCGTTTATTGTTCTATCAATTTGCAATTACAATGCAACTCAGGCAAAAGCCCAACACACACAAACTGGAGACACACATGAAATTTAAATACTTAACCCTCACAGCGGCGATTTTTGGCAGCTTAACCCTCGTGGCTTGTGGCGCGGGTGACAAAAAAGCAGGAGGCGAATCTGCAAACGTCATTAAAATCGCAACAGCCTCACCATTAAGCGGCGGTCAAGCCACTGCAGGTAAAGACAACGAAAGCGGTGCACGTTTGGCCGTAGAGGAAATCAATGCTGCCGGTGGCGTTGACATTGGCGGTAAAAAATACACCGTCGAACTGGTGTCAGAAGACGATGCTGGCGACCCAAAACAAGGCGGTACAGTCGCACAAAAAATCGCGGATGATAAAAGTATTTCAGCAGTGGTGGGTCACTACAACTCAGGTGTGACCATCGTCGCACAGCCTATTTATGCCAAAGCCAATCTGGTTGCATTCACTGTCAGCACGAACCCTGATGTCATCAATAAAGCAGCAAAAAGTGACAGTGGTATGACTATGATTTATCGCCTTGATGGCAGCGATGCCATGCAAGGTCCTGCCTTGGCGACATTTGCACAGAAAAAAGGCCTTAAAAACATCGCCATTCTCGATGATGCCACGGCATACGGTAAAGGTTTGGCGGATGAAGTTGAGAAAAAAGCTAAATCCATTGGCTTGACTGTCATCGCGCACGAATCTGCTACGGATAAAACCACAGACTTTAAAGCGATTTTAACCAAGCTCAAATCGATGGGTATTGATTCAATTTTTTGGGGTGGTTATGACGACACGGCGGCCACATTGGCCAAACAAGCACGCGAGTTAGGCATCACTGCTACATTTTTAATGCCCGATGCGGTTTGTACTGACAATTACTTAAAAATCGCTGCCGCAGCTGCTGAAGGCACAATTTGTTCAGCGACCAGCCTGCCATTGGCTGACTTACCTAAAGGCGGAGAGTTCAAAGCCAACTTTGAAAAACGTTTCCCAGGTCAACCCATGCAAGCCTATGGCTCGTTGTATTACGATGGTGTTTACACTGCAGTTGCCGCGATTAAAAAAGCCGGCTCAACTGAACCGGGCAAAGTGGCTGCTGCGATGAAGGGTTTGAGCCTTGAAGGTTTAACAGGTCCGATTTCATTTGAAGACAGTGGTGAGCGCAAAGATGCAATCATCGCAATCTCCGAAGCGAAAGGCGGTAAGTTTGTGACCGTTGATCAAATCAAGTAATTCATCACTGATTTATCATTCGTCTGTATAAAGAATCGCCACCCATTTAGGGTGGCGATTTTTATGGGCGGCCGATGTTGCCGAGTCATCCGACAGCCGACAGCCGACAGCCGACAGCCGACAGCCGACAGCCGACAGCCGACAGCCGATAAATTTAGCTGTGCTGCCTCAAGATTTCTTAAACATCTGCAACAGCTTGCTCAAGAACATCACAGCACCCAGCACCACCGCACCAAACACCACGCCCCACAAGCCGTTGATGCCTGCGCCAGAGAGACTTTTGACGATGCCTTCCGACAGATTGTGCAAAATACTTTCATTGAAATGATGGGTCAGCGGCAGGTGTTCGGCGATGATGCCGCCACCGACCATAAACATCGCGGCGGTGCCGACCACAGAGAGTGTTTTCATGAGGCGTGGTGCGAAGCCGAGTAAAAAATTGCCTGTGGTCTTTGCGATGCGACTGGTTTTTTGGGTCAGATACAGGCCGACGTCGTCCATTTTAACGATGGCCGCGACGATGCCATACACGCCGACGGTCATGGCGACGGCGATGATGGCGAGCACGGAGGCCCGTTCTACAAAGGTGGCGGCCATGGCGGTGCCCAGCGCGATGACGATGATTTCAGCGGACAGCACGAAGTCGGTGCGAATCGCGCCTGCGATTTTATCTTTTTCGAACTGAACCAAATCGACTTCATCGTCGATGAATGCTTCAAATAACTCGTGCTGCTCAACCGTTTCATCGGTGGTGCGGTGCGAGATTTTATGCACCAATGCTTCGAACCCTTCGTAGCACAAATATGCGCCGCCAATCATCAGGAGACTCGGGATAATCCATGTCTGTCCTGTGCGCTCACCGACCCAGCTCAACAAAAGTGCGAGCGGCACGAGTATGATTTTGTTAATCATTGAACCTTTGGCGACGGCCCAAACCACGGGCAGTTCGCGGTCTGGATTGACGCCAGACACTTGATTGGCGTTGAGTGCCAAATCATCACCGAGCACGCCAGCGGTTTTGGTGGCGGCGGTTTTGGTCATGAGGGCGACGTCATCGAGCAGTGTGGCGATGTCGTCAATGAGTGCAAATAAGCTGCTGCCGGCCATGTGGAGTTCCTAATAAGGTTTGAATGATGGGGATTGAAAAACGGTTATTTTACTCGAAAACACTCGAGTCAATCGGTAAACGGCTGTCTATCGTCGTTACGTTGGCCATGCTGCGCAGCCACGTGAGTTGGCGTTTGGCGAGTTGGCGTGTGGCGGCTTGGCCTTTGTCGATGAGTGTGGGCAAATCGAATGCGCCGTCTAAATATTCCCACGCCTGCCGATAGCCGACGCAGCGCATCGAAGGTAAGTCAGGGTGCAAGTCGCCGCGCGCGCGCAGTGCCTTGACCTCGTCGAGAAAACCGTCGTCAAGCATTTGAATAAACCGTGCATTGATGCGCTCGTGCAACCATGTGCGTGGCTCAGGTATCAGTGCACATAGTTTTGCCTCAAAATCGAGCGTGTGCAGGGCATCATCCTCAGCGAGCCAGACCGACATCGGTTTGCCTGAAATCTGAAAAATCTCTAAAGCGCGGTTGATGCGCTGTGAGTCGTTGGGAAATAAGCGCGCGGCAGTGACAGGGTCAACCTGACTGAGTTCTTCGTGCAAGGCAGGCCAGCCACGCTCGGTGGCGCGTGCGTCTATCGCTGCGCGAATCTCTGGGTTGGCCTCGGGCAATTGCGTTAAAGGCTCGAGCAGGGCTTTGACATACAGCATGGTGCCGCCGACCAGCACAGGCTGTTTGCCGCGCGCGTGGATGTCGTGTATCAATCGATGCGCATCATTGGCGAATTGCGCGGCAGAATACGCCTCGCTCGGCTCGATGATGTCGATCAAGTGGTGTGGGACTTGGCTTAACTCGTCAAGGCTCGGTTTTGCTGTGCCGATGTTCATGTGTTTGTAGACCAATGCCGAATCGACGCTGATGATTTCGATGGCACGGGTTTTGGCCAATGCGAGTGCGGCAGCGGTTTTGCCACTGGCGGTCGGGCCGAGAATGAAAAGAGCGGTGGGTTTGTGCGGCATGGTCATTGTCCGCGCATAAACAAGGCATCGAGCTCGCGCATGGACATTTGCACCCATGTCGGACGGCCGTGGTTGCATTGATTGGCGCGCTCGGTCGCTTCCATGTCGCGCAGGAGTTGGTTCATTTCAGGAATGCTCAATGTGCGGTTCGCGCGCACCGCACCGTGACAGGCGAGCGTGCCGAGCAGCTCATTGCGCTTTTCAGTCAACACATGACTGGCGCCGAATTCGGCGATGTCGGTCAAGACCGCACGCGCCAGAGCGATGGCATCGGCCTGCTTGAGTAAGCTGGGCACGCTGCGGATGGCGATTTCGTTGAGGCCAATCGCGTTGAGTGACAGACCGATGCGTTCTAAGACGTCAGCGCAATTGGGCTCGGACAGCGTGGCGATTTCGCTCGGTGAAGCGGCGAAACTCATCGGAATGAGCAACTCTTGGCGCGCGAGCGGCGCTTCGTCGAGCACGTTTTTGAGGCGCTCGTAGACGATGCGCTCGTGTGCGGCATGCATGTCGACCAGCACCAAACCTTTTTCATTTTGCGCCAGCACATACACCCCATGAATCTGAGCGACGGCGAAACCCAGCGGGTGGTTCTGTGGCGTCGCAGTCTGCGCAGCATTTGCATGCACATCAGAGTCCTGCACCACGGTTTCAAAGCGGTCAGGATTGGCAGGTTGCTGTAAAAAATCCAAATAACTGCGCGGACTCTGAGCCAAAGGCAACGGCGCCTGCCAAGACGGGCGTGCGCTGCGCGGCTGGTCAAACGGCGATGTGTGTGACGACTGTGGCGATGCGGCGAAAGTTGGCGCTGGTTCATATGCGCTGCTGCTCGCGTGCGACGGATTGGACTCGTTGTGTTCAACCCGTGTGCTGGCGGTTTGCGCGAGCGATTTTTTTAACGAATTGGCGATGAACTGATGCATCGCGCCCGACTCACGAAAGCGCACCTCGGTTTTGGCGGGGTGCACATTGACATCGACACCCTCGGCGGGCAAATCGACAAACAACACATACGCTGGGAAACGCGCATGGTGCAATACATCGGCATACGCGGTGCGAATCGCATGAGAGACGACTTTGTCGCGCACAAAACGTTGATTGATGTAAGCGTACTGTGTGTCCGCGCGCGCACGCGCCACGTCGGGTGGGCAAATCATGCCGACGATGGACAGCGCGCCGACGCTGTGC
>CALMCK010000038.1 GCA_937862845.1 uncultured Burkholderiaceae bacterium
GTTGCAAAACCAATTGCATTGATCAATACATCTTCTCGTGCACACCATGCGCAAGAATCATTGCGCGAGATACTGAAAACCATGTCCACAGACATTGTTGCTCAAGCCTCTGTGGTTATTTCATTGCTCGGACGGTGTGTCACGGAGGAGGCGATGCTCGCGTCGCCAGATGTGTGTCAGGCGGTGACTGGGGTTTTTGAAGCGCTGAGCGAACATTTGGCGAGCGGCATAGACATCGATGATTGCGCTCACGCCGTTTGATGAGGCGGGTCATTGCAGCAGTTCTGCCATTTTTTGCACGGGGTTTGGTGAGCCATCCTTTCACCATATTGGACTGAATCATGAAATCTATTTTACTAATTATTGATGCACAGCGCGGTGTGTTTGAATCCACGCCGCCACCTCATGATGCGGCAGCAGTGCTCAGTTGCATCAATGGCCTTTCTGAACGCGCTCGAGCAGCGGGTACTCCTGTGGTGTTTGCCCAGCATGAGTGCGCAGGCAGTCCGCTTGAGTATGGTTCAGAAAAATGGGCACTGGACTGCCGACTACATGTCGATGAGCGCGATGTTGTGCTCAGAAAAACAACGCCTGATGCATTTTTGCGCAGCGAATTGTCCAGTTTGCTGGAGATGTGGGCGGTCGAGCAGTTGATTGTCTGCGGCTATGCGTCAGAGTTTTGTGTTGACACGACGACAAGACGAGCAGCTGCGCTTGGGTTTTCTGTTGTTTTGGTCGCAGATGGGCACACCACACATGACAAAGCGCATGCCAGTGCAGAACAAATCCGCACCCATCACAATGCAACGTTGCCCAATGTTGGTCTGGTGTTTGGTGGCTCTGTTAAAGCGCTGTGGGCACGGGATGTGGTGTTTGATAAAGATGTTGGCGCGGATTAAGTTCGAGAGGTTTTATTCTTGAAATTCAATTTAAACAGTGATTTAATATCCAAAGATGGTGCGCCATGTTTGCACGCTGTATTTGACAGGAGAATCACATGACCCAAAAATCCAAAAATCTCATTTGCCTTTGGTATGACCATGATGCTGAAGGTGCTGCGCGATTTTATGCGCAGACATTTCCCCATTCGTCAGTCGATGCTGTGCATCGCGCACCTGCGGATTATCCTTCGGGCAAAGAAGGCGATGTGTTGACCGTCGAGTTTACCGTGCTGGGCGTTGCTTGTATTGGACTCAATGGGGGGCATGCATTTAAACACAGCGAGGCGTTTTCTTTTCAAGTGGCCACAGGCAGCCAAGCTGAGACAGATCAGTATTGGAATGCGATTGTTGACAATGGTGGCGAGGAAAGCCAATGCGGTTGGTGCAAAGACCGCTGGGGGATTTCTTGGCAGATAACACCGACGGTACTGACAGAGGCATTCACCCATCCCGATAAAGCGGCGGCCAAACGCGCCTTTGAAGCGATGATGGGCATGCAAAAAATAGACATTGCCACCATAGAGGCGGCGCTGCGTGCTTGAGCGGTGTGCATGATTGGCAAAAACGGGAAAAGACTTTTGGCTTTTCCCATTTTTTTGCCTTGCACGCACCATGTTGCACAGAGCAGTCGCGTTTTGATGGACTTGGCGCGCTAACTGTGTGTTGTGGTAAAACGATGTTCGGCTGTTGTAACGCATGAGTAACGTGTAAAATCGCTCTGTTGCAGGTGAATCTGAAAACTGAATCGAGCCACTGTTGATTTTAATGGTGATGCTTGAGACCAGTCTCTGAATGAATTCGCGCTGCATTTTCAATTCATCTTTTAAAACTGTGTGAGCAAACCATGCTAAAAATTTCCAACGCTCAAATCCCGGCTCGCATCGGTGATTTTGAGTTTAACTTAAATGAAATCATCCGTGCTGCGGGCAGTGCGCAGCAGCAGGGCGCGCATGTGTTGGTGACGCCTGAGTTGTCGCTGACGGGCTATTTGCCGGAGGATTTGCTCATGCGGCCAGCATACCAGTCGGCAACAGAGGCGGCGTTGGGGCGCTTGCAAGCAGCGTTGAGCCAGTTTCCTGATTTGTATGTCTTGGTTGGCATTCCGACGTGGTTTGCTGAGGGCGTGAAACTCAAGGCTTATAACAGCGTGGTGGTGTTGCGTGGCGGTGTTGAATTGCAACGCATCCACAAACAAAAATTACCGAATCAAGCGGTGTTCGATGAGCTGCGTTATTTCGCGGTGGGTGATGCGCCTGAGTTGACGGTGATTGAGGGTTTGAAAATCGGTGTGCTGGTTTGTGAGGATGCGTGGCATGAAGCGCCTGCTTTGCATTTAAAAAACATCGGCGCGGAGCTCTTGATTGCGGTGAATGCCTCGCCGTTTCACATTGATAAAGTGGAGAAACGTTTGCGCGTGTTTGGCGCGCGGGTGGCGCAGACGGGTTTGCCATTGCTGTCGGTCAATCGCGTCGGTGGTCAGGATGAGTTGATTTTTGATGGTGTGTCATTTGCATTGAATGCGGACGGTTCGTTGGCGATGCAGTTGCCGATGTTGATTTCGACGTGTCATGAAATCATTTTTGATTTAACCACGAAAAAATTTCATAAAGAACTCATCGTGCCCACGCCGTGCGCCGAGGAGCAGGCGTATCGCGTGCTGGTGCAGGGCGTGAAGGATTATGTCACGCAGACGGGGTTTTCTAAAGTCACACTCGGCCTGTCAGGTGGCGTGGATTCTGCGCTGACCATGGCGGTGGCGGTGGATGCGCTCGGTGCCGAAAACGTCCATGCCATCATGATGCCGACGCGCTACACCGCGCAGATGTCGCTCGATGATGCGAAGGACATGGCGCATCGCGTCAATGTGCGGTATGACGTGGTGGCGATTGAGGACATGTTTAATTTATACGTCAACATGCTCGAGCCTGTGTTTGATGGCAAGCCCGCCGATGTCACTGAAGAAAACCTACAAGCGCGCATACGCGGCGTGATACTCATGGCCGTGTCCAACAAACACGCCGCGCTGGTGCTCAATACCGGCAATAAGTCCGAGCTGGCGACAGGCTACTGCACATTGTACGGCGACATGATTGGTGCATATGCGGTGCTCAAAGACATTTATAAAACCCTCGTGTATCGCATCTGCGAGTGGCGCAACGCCAGTGATGGCTTCGTTGCGCGTGACATCATCCCGGCCAATATCATCACTCGCGCACCTTCTGCTGAGCTGCGCGACAATCAAGTGGATCAAGACAGCTTGCCAGAATATGACATCCTCGATGAGATTCTCGAGCGCTACATCGAGCAACGTCAACCTGTTGCGACCATTGTCGCGGCTGGTTTTGATGAGGCAGTGGTTAAAAAAGTGGTGCGCCTGATTCGCATCAACGAATATAAACGCCGACAAGGCGCGCTCGGCCCACGGGTGACGACGCTGGCGTTTGGCAAAGACTGGCGCATGCCGATTATGAATGTGTTCACTGAATAGGGCAGAGGTTTGGATTTTCTCTGTTTACGCTGTATTGGTAGGTGATTTTTGATGATTGATGAATGTTGATTGTGCTTGAGACAATAAAAAACGCTGGTGATTGCTCACCAGCGTTTTTTTGGACATCGCCTCGATTAGAACGAGTGAGAGATGCCGATGTCGTAAGACCAGCCTTTTTCAGTTTTGAGTACTGAATCAACTGTTTCAATCGCAACACCGCAGGATTGAACATAAGTTGCAGTGGCGTTGTTGGTCAAAACTGCACCAGTGATTGATTTTGCGGTGCAAGAGTTTGTGATATTGGTTACTTTACGGACGTTGGCATAAACCGTTGTGCGTTTGCTCAGGTTGTGCTCGTAACCCATACTGTATTGTGAGCCTTTGATGTCGCCAGAGCCTGTGAGCAATGCTGCGCCTGTGACTGGATGAACGGCAAACGTGTAGTCGTTTGAACGCTTGTAGCGGCCATAAGACACGTAGATTTTATCGTTAGAAGTGACGTTGTACGCGAGGCTCGCGAACAATGTTTTGCTCTTGGCTGTGCGCAGACGAGCGCCACTGGCGACAGACAGGTCAGTGTTGTTGATTTTGGCAACGGCATAGCCAGCATTGAATGCGACAGGACCGTAGCTCAGACCAGCGCCGACGAGCCATGCTTTTTGCGCTTCAGCAGGGGCATTTTGATTGTTGCCGCTTGATTGATATGAGCCGCCATTTTCAACTTGGTAAGCGGCGCCGACTTTATAGCCCCACAAGCCTGCTTTGCCTTCATAGCGTGCGTATAAACCATAGGCTGGTTTCGTGCCTTTTTTGCCTTCGTTGTCCACAGATGTGGTGGCTGGAGAAATGATGTAGCCTTTAGGAATGACGACAGCGCCGCCAGCAGTTTTCAAGTCTTGTGACGCGCGTAAAGGCTCATTGCGAGTGGGCACGACAGATTGTGAGCCTTTAGTAGTGACAGCGAAGCCTGCGGCAAAGCCATTCTTTTGTACATCATAAAACAATGCGTTGTTCCAGCGAGCAGCGACTTCAGGGTGTGTGGTGAGCAGACCAGAACCAGCCAAGCCACCCGTGAACTCACCAATGCCACGGCCTTCAGAGAAGTTGCCACCAATCCACATGTTGACAAATGGTGTGGTTGAGCGGCCTACGCGGAATGCGCCAAATGGTGTGATCACACCCACATAGGCTTGATGGTTAAAGCTAAATGCTTTGCCGTCTGAGCCGTAAGTGCCTGAACCTGTGTCGGGTTCGAGTTCTGCTTCTAATTTAAAGATGGCAGAGTAACCGTTGCCCAAGTCTTCAGAGCCTTTAAGGCCGACATGGCTGGCGTAGCGGTATTCTTGTGCTTTTAGCGTCACGCCTGCATCACCTTTTTTGGTGACTGCGACGTTCATGGTGCCGTATAACTGAACACTGCTGGCGGCGTGAGCGCCACCGAATGCTGACAGTAAGCTGATGGCGATGAGGGTTTTTTTCATGGGTGTCTCCTAACAGGTAGGTTAATAATAAATTTTGAAAATTTGAGTTCAGAGTGTCGCGCTAAACCACTGTTTGTGTTGTCGAGAGGTTCATCGAGATAGATTGCGTCTGTGTTAATGAACGACCGTTCTATTTAACCATGGCTTGTCGTAAAAATAAAGCAATAAAAACACTTTATGTGGACATTGTGTGGTTTTTTTGTCATTTTAACAAGGAAAATGGGTAGATTGTGGCGTATGTGCCACTGCACAAACCAGCGTCTTCGAGACGTGTGAATCTTGGTACAATGTCGCTCATGAAAAACATAGTGATTCTCATCTCAGGAGGCGGCAGCAACATGCGTGCATTGGTTGCACATGTGCAAGCGGCTGGCTGGGTGTCGGCGAATAAGGCACGCGTGGCAGCGGTATTGAGCAATGATGCGGGTGCTGCTGGTTTGGTGTACGCGCGAGAGCAGGGCATTGCGACGGCGGTGGTGAGTCATCGCGATTACGCCAGTCGTGCGGATTTTGATGTGGCTTTGCGACAACAAATTGATGCGTACGACGCCGATGTGGTGTTGTTGGCTGGGTTTATGCGGATTTTGACGCCAGAGTTCGTGGCACATTACGAAGGGCGTTTGCTCAACATTCACCCATCGATTTTGCCGAACTTTAAAGGTCTGCACACCCATCAGGCTGCTTTGGATGCAGGTGTCAAATTGCACGGAGCGACCGTGCATTTCGTCACGGCCGAGCTTGACCATGGCGCGTATGTCATGCAGTCGTGCGTGCCTGTGTTGCCAAGTGACACGGCCGATACACTGGCCGCACGTGTATTGCGCACGGAGCATGTCATTTACCCACAGGTTTTGGACTGGTGGGTGCACGGACAGCTGCTGTGGCAAAACGGTCAGGTGCGGGTCAAAAACGGCGCGTCGCAAATCTATGTGCTCAATGAGGATTCGCTCGATTAAATCGAGTGCAACAATAAAAAATGCTGACTATTTATTCAACGACATTAAAATTCAATTAAAGAACTGAAACAACAACATGACAGATTCAACAAAAGCCAAAAAATCCTACAGCAAAAAGCCGAGTAAAAAAGAACGTTTGGCCAGCGAAATTGCTAAAAAAGAGCGCATTTCATCAGGCGGTGTGCACATCCGTGAGGATGGTGTGGCGGTCAGTGCGGTGGCATTGGCGGCGCGTCAGGCCGCATTGGCCGAGGCCAATCAAAACGATGATGTGCCCGCCACCCACGAGCGAGGCACACGCAATCCGCATAAAATCCGTGCGCAGGCACACCTCACGCCTGTCGTCGCTAAAATCGAAGCGCCGACCGCGAGCGGCCGGCGCTTGGCGCATTGCTTGTGGTGTGCGCAGGTGTTGTTGCTGGAGGTTTTAAAATTTCGTGCGGCGGCTGACAAACAAGTCTCATCTTTTTTTCGCGAGCACAAAGAACTCGGGCCGCGCGATCGCCACATCGTCGCCGAAACGATTTATGCAGTGCTGCGCCAAAAACGCGTGTTTGCCAACTTCGCCCAAAGTGGTGACGGTGCGTTGGAGCGTCGCCTTGTATTGCTTGGCGTGAAAACCTGTGTGCCCAATGAACACCTCGTCGCGGCGATAGACCCGAAAGAGTGGGAATGGCTGCAACAGCTCGCCAAAGTCGATGCCAAATCCATGGCCGCCGCCGTGCGCAGTAACTTCTCGGATGAGTGGTTTGCCGAGTTGAGCAACGCTTACGGCGAAACTGCCGCGCTTGAGCTGACCGATGCACTCAATCAAACTGCACCACTGGACATCCGTGTCAACACATTCAAATCCTCGCGTGCAGCGGTCGGCGTGGCGCTGGATTATCATGGCATTGAGTATGATAATTGCGCGTTTGCACCGC
This sequence comes from uncultured Burkholderiaceae bacterium, assembly GCA_937862845.1. Lineage (GTDB taxonomy): Bacteria > Pseudomonadota > Gammaproteobacteria > Burkholderiales > Burkholderiaceae > Hydromonas. Next base: position 6,790 of record CALMCK010000038.1, read on the forward strand.
TCGGCATCCGTTTGCACGGCAAGCCATCGTTGCAAAAACTCGAGTTGTTCCAATCGGGCGCGATTGAGGTGCAAGACGAAGGCAGTCAGCTGCTCACGCATTTGCTTGCGGCCAAACGCGGCGAAATGGTCGCTGATTTTTGCGCAGGCGCAGGCGGTAAAACCCTCGCGATTGGCGCGATGATGAAAAACACAGGGCGCTTGTATGCACTGGATGTCGCCGCACATCGCCTCGCCAAACTCAAGCCACGCTTGGCGCGCAGTGGTTTGTCAAACGTGCAAACCATCACGATGGACACCGAAAACGACATCCGTGTGAAGCGCCTGTACGGCAAGCTCGACCGTGTGCTCATCGACGCACCGTGCAGCGGCTTGGGCACTTTGCGCCGAAATCCTGATTTGAAATGGCGTCATGGCGTCGACAGCGTCGCGCGCTTGGCCACCTTGCAAGCCTCGATTTTAAGCAGCGCGGCACGTTTGGTTAAAGTCGGTGGCACCGTGGTTTACGCCACATGCAGTGTGTTGCCGACCGAAAATCAAAACGTCGTTGATGAATTTTTAAAGTCGAATCCAAACTACGAAGCCGTCAACGCGCGTGACGCATTGGTCGCGCAAGGCATTGAATTGCCCGAGTCAACGCGTGCGGGTTCTGCGGGGATGTATTTGCAGTTGTTACCGCAACTGCATCAGACCGACGGATTTTTTGCGGCGTGTCTCAATCGGGTGTCGTGATGCAGCGGCTGCTTGGCGTTTTGTTGGGGCTGTGTTTGAGCGCGCTGTGCTTGAGCGCCGCCGCGAAAACCACCGCAACCACAACTCAATCGAAGCAGTCGATGACAGATGCGCCCGTGATTCAAGCGATGTTTAGCCCCGAGGATGATGTGCAAAGCGAAATCGTCCACGTGCTGGGCCGCGCGAAAAAAACCATCCACGTGCAAGCCTATTTACTGACCAACAATGTCATTACCAATGCGCTGATTGCCGCACACCAGCGTGGTGTCAAGGTTAGAGTATTGCTTGATAATCAACTCGCATTCACGGCCGCAGGCTCAGACGTCGGCGCGCTTCAAGCCTCGGGCATCGTTGTCAAACTCGAAACCGCATATGACAATGCGCACAATAAAGTCATGCTCATCGATGTGGGCGAGCCAAGCTCAGTGCTCATCACTGGCTCGTATAATTTCACGGTGGCAGCTCAGCGCAAAAATGCAGAAAATATATTGTTCATACGGCAAGCGCCGAATTTATTGAAGCAATACCTGTCCAACTGGTTGTCACACGAGAAAAACGCCAAGATTTATACGGGTACAAATCTCGCGCCAGCCAATAAAAAGCGATTTTAACGCGCACAGGCTGGTATTTGGGCGGGGCATCTAATAGAATGATGGATTGCGGGGCAACGTCCTAAAGTGTTTTATAATTTTTAACAAATTGAGGTGAAAAATGGCGGAAAAATTTAAAGTGGTGTTGGCGTACTCAGGTGGCTTGGACACCTCTGTGATTTTAAAATGGCTGGGCGATAACTATGATTGCGAAATCGTGACCTTCACAGCGGATTTGGGGCAGGGCGAAGAAGTTGAGCCTGCACGCGCCAAGGCGTTGAAGTTCGGTATCAAGCCAGAGAACATTTTCATTGATGATTTGCGCGAAGAATTCGTTCGTGACTTCGTGTTTCCGATGTTCCGTGCAAACACGATTTATGAAGGCGAATACCTGCTCGGTACATCCATCGCGCGTCCACTCATCGCCAAGCGCCAAATTGAAATCGCCAACATGACAGGCGCAACCGCTGTGTCACACGGCGCGACAGGCAAAGGCAATGACCAAGTGCGCTTCGAGCTTGGCTACTATGCACTGCGCCCAGACATTAAAGTCATCGCACCATGGCGCGAGTGGGATTTGAACTCACGTGAAAAATTACTCAAATACGCAGAAGACGCGGGCATCGCCATTGAAGCCAAGCATTTGGGCACGGGCGCGCCGTACTCGATGGACGCGAATTTATTGCACATTTCATTTGAAGGCCGTCACCTTGAAGACCCAAAAAATGAAGCAGAAGACGACATGTGGCGTTGGAGCGTTTCCCCTGAAAATGCACCCGACATGCCAGAATTCCTCGATCTAGAATTCAATGCAGGTGACTTAATCGGCATCAACGGCGTGCACATGAAACCACATGAGTTGCTCGCCCGACTCAATGAGCTCGGTGGTAAGCACGGCATCGGTCGTCTCGATTTGGTCGAAAACCGCTTCGTCGGCATGAAATCTCGCGGCTGCTACGAAACACCCGGCGGCACGATTTTACTCAAAGCGCACCGTGGCATCGAGTCGATCACGCTGGACCGCGAAACCGCGCATTTAAAAGACGACTTAATGCCGCGTTACGCCAGCTTGATTTACAACGGCTTCTGGTGGAGCCCAGAACGCAAAGCCTTGCAAGCACTGATTGACTACACACAAACCAACGTATCGGGTTTCGTTCGCGTGAAATTGTACAAAGGCCACGTCGTGGTCGTCGCGCGAGACCCTGTGCACACATTGTTTGACCAAAACATCGCCAGTTTTGACGAAGATGGCGGTGCGTACAATCAAGCGGATGCGGCAGGCTTTATTAAGCTGAACGCATTGCGCATGCGCATTGCCGAAAACGCACGTTTAAAACGCGGTCATTGATGCGGGATTGCCTGCTTAACGGTGGGCAATGAGGCTGAATAAAAACGCCCGATGCATTGCATCGGGCGTTTTTTTGGCGTCTTAGTTTAGTTAACTTAACTTAGTTTAGCAGTCCGACAACGCCGCTTGTGCGGGCATGTGCAGCACCCGTTGTGGGAATGGGATTTCGATGTTGTGCTCGCGCAGGGTTCTTAAAATGGCCAAGTTGACTTCGGAAGTGACATTGGCCTGACCGTTGCTAAGGTCGCCAATCCAAAAGTACACGACGATGTTGATACTGCTGTCCGCAAACATTTGCAGATAAGCATTGGGCTCTGGATTTTTTAACACACGCTCGACCGACAGTGTGGCGGCTTTAATCAAATCAATCGCCGACTCTACATCTGAGTGATAAGCGATGCCCACCACCGTGTTTAAGCACAGTTGTCGGTTCATCAATGTTAGGTTTTCGACCCGAGTGGTGATGAGGGTTTCATTCGGCACGATGGCCTCGACACCGACAACGTTTTTGAGCACAGTATAGCGGGTATTGATGCTGGTGATGTCGCCTTCAAAGGTGTCGACGCGCACACGGTCGCCGACGCGCAGGCGGTTGGCGCGTTCAGCGAAGCGCTTGACGAACTCCG
>CALMCK010000039.1 GCA_937862845.1 uncultured Burkholderiaceae bacterium
GAACAGTGATGGTGTGGGTCATGGTGATGGGATCAAAAATGGTTTTATAGGCTGAAAAATAGGTCTGATTGTACCATTGTCCAGAAACAATGCACAGTGCGGATTGTGGTCAATGTGGGTGGGCATAAAAAAGCCGCATGAGAATGCGGTTTTTGGGGGCAGCACATGAAGTGTTTATGACGGCTAAAGGTATGTATTGAATAAATGCCGTGTTAAGCACCAAACGATGATGTTTCATCGGCTCGGGCATCGATGGTTTGCAGGTGATTGCTTTCAGCAAAGTCCAAGAAAAACTTAAATGCGACAGGGAGTTCGGCTTCAAGGTCGGTGTTCACAACCACACATTTGATGCCTTGAATGGTGATGGGACGCACATAATGGGAGTATGTCAGGTGGCCGTAGTGGCTGTTGTCATCTTCAAAACATTTCATAACGCCACACAAACGCTCGGCCCAGTCACTGGGTCGGAATTGTTTGCCATCCGTGGTGAGTCCGCGGATGATGAGCTCGTTGTTCGGTGTATCGTTCATGCGGCTAATCCGAGTAGTGTTCATAAGTTGCTAGTGTAGCTGAAATTGAGTTTTTTTGAAAGTACATTAGTTGAATAGCTGATATATGTTGAATAATTTAATAAAAAATGTTCATTAAGTGGGGATTTTTTTGTTAATTATTGGAGAATAAGGCTGTGAAAAGCAGTTTATGTGTCACCATTTTTTATTTAAATGCATTCACCTCCCCTGAATATCTTGTTTTTATTTTATCTGTCACTTATATTTTTAAAACAGGCGGATTCAACCGCGAAGTGCAACACAAATAAATTAAAAGTTGGACAAGTGTAAGCAAGCGTGTTGCACTTGACATTTTCAACTCGCGATTGAAAGTAAAGCATGGCACATTACAAACACCTGTCCGAAGAAGAACGATACAGCATAAGCGCAGAATATAAAAGGTCAACGAGTTTACGCGAGATAGCACGTCAACTGCACCGAAGTGTCAGCAGCATAAGCCGAGAGATAAAGCGCAATACAGGAGGTCGCGGTTATCGCCCCAAGCAGGCCAACACATTGTCGATTGAACGGCGGCACATTCAAAGCCAATACTTCAGCGCATTTGGCATTGCATTTGTCGAACACTTATTGAGCGAGAAATGGTCACCCGAACAGATTCACGGCGCATTAACTGCGCGAGGCTGGTTGGATGTGCCATCGCACGAATGGATTTATCAGCACGTGTACGCCGATAAACAAGTAGGCGGTCAATTGCACACGCACCTACGGGCGCAAAAGCCATACAAAAAGCGCACAGGCACGAATGAGCGGCGCGGCTCAATCACCTGCCGCACCAGCATTCATGAGCGTCCGAGTGAAATAGATACGCGAGAAGGCTTGGGTGATTTTGAGGGCGACACAGTTGTGGGGGCAAACCATAAAGGCGCATTACTGACACTGGTTGACCGTAAGAGTTTGTTTACACTTTTGAAGATATTGCCGAGCAAGCACACAATGCAAGTCATGCAAGCCTGTGTGGATCTACTCAAACCCGTACAAGCGTTGAGCGTGACATTTGATAACGGCAAGGAGTTTGCGGCGCACATGCGCTTGCGTGAGGCTGGGATTGAGACGTTCTTTGCTGATCCGTATTGTTCAATTCAACGGGCAAGAAACGAGAATACGAATGGCTTGATTCGGCAGTTTTTGCCAAAAGGCAGTTCGTTTATTGGCGTGTCGGATGACTTTGTGGCACAAGTCCAAGACATGCTGAATCATAGACCCCGTAAAACCTTGAATTGGCTGTCGCCAATTCAAGTATTATCGGGAAAATTTAATGTTGCACTTCGCGGTTGAATCCGCCAAATCTAAACTCACACTCTTTCAGGAACAAAGGAAAGGTTTTTTTTGGTTAATTCGATTGTATTTTCGCAGTACACGTTTGGCTTGATTCCAAAAGTTCTCAACGCCATTGATGTGGTTTTTACCTGCAGCAAACAATCGAGAATGATTGATTCGCTCATGATAAAAGCCACTCACATCCAAAGCATTGTAACTGCGATAACAATCAGTATAAACCACGCTATCAGGCGCGATTTTGCTAGTAATAATGGGCATTAGCGTAGATGCTTTGGTATCGACAACGACTTTGGTATAAACTTTACCGCCGCGTTTTAAGATTCCAAACACAGCCGTCTTGCCAGCCGCACCACGGCCAGGTTTACCTTTACGAGCGCCACCAAAGTAACTCTCGTCAAGTTCAACGTGACCTTCAAAAACTTCATTAGCCTTCAGTTCCAAATGATAGGCAATGATTGCTCTGATTTTGCGGTAAAACAAGGCCGCACTGTT
>CALMCK010000040.1 GCA_937862845.1 uncultured Burkholderiaceae bacterium
ACCCATGGTGCCATTAATATCGGCAGTTGGGACAATCCGTGCGTACGGCAAATGCAAGCCGGTCCATTCAATTATTTTGGCGGGCAAATCAATCGGCACCCAGTCCAAAGCATTCATAAGCACGACCCAGAAAAACACAGTCAAGCCCAGCGGCGCAACGAAAGTACGGTCCCCGTGCACAATTGATTTCGATTGATTCTCAACCATCTCAACCAACGCTTCTACGGCTGCCTGTGTACGGCTCGGCACACCTGAGGTGACTTTACGCGCCACCAACCAAAGGAAAAACAAACCCAAAACACCCATCAAGACCGAAAAGAAAACCGTGTCCAGATTGACAATATGAAAATCAACCAATGCTTCTTGCTTATGACCGGTATTGGTCAAATTCGTCAAGTGATGCTGAAAGTATTCAGCCATATTGGCGGGCGCTGCGTGACCGACTTCTGTTGCCATATTAACCTCAATTGTTTTTCAAATAACTCACGCCACCAAGGCATGAATCAAAAAATTATTTACCGCGCCACAACAAACCAAAATTATGCGCTTTTATCACCACGATCAACCCCGTCGCATATGCAAAGACATTGATCTCAAATCCCATGCGCCGCCAAATATAAGCACTCAATGCCAAAATTAGGGCTATCTTAACTGCCTCGCCAATAAATAAACGCATGACAGATGGGCGGCCATTCAAACGCAAATACAGCGCAAACAACACATTGGGCACCAAAACCACTGCGGCACCAAGTGCGGCCGATAGGGCCGCATTTCGGCCAAACAGCATAGCAATCAACACCGTTGCTGCCGCACAAATCGCTTGAATGAGTATCACAAAAGCCATACGCACACCCCAAATCAAGAAACCGCTCAATTCTAGCGGGCTTTGTGCTTCACGTCAATGCAAAACAGGACACAAAATCATGTTTTCTCATTTTTTTGCACATATTTACGACACACGGCGCACTGATTTTGCACAGCGCCACTGTTTTGCCCACATTGAACACGCCAGTGTGGTCACGCCACCGATTGCAGAGCCCGTCGATATTGGATGGCTTGTGCAACATGGGCGGCGGTGAGCTGCTCCGCGCCATCCATGTCGGCAACGGTGCGGGCGACCCGCAGCACACGGTGGTAGACGCGGGCAGACCAGTTGAGCTGAGTCATGGCGCGAGCGAGGACTTTTTGAGCGGCTTCGTCGAGCACACAGTATTGATCGACTTGTTTCACCGACAGCTGTGCGTTGACACAGCCTTGGCGCGCCAGTTGCCGCTCAAACGCCTTACGGACGCGGGCGGCCACCTGCACGCTCGGCTCACTGGCGGCTACCGTGCCTGACAAGGATTCGATGGCGACGGCGGGCACTTCAACTTGCATGTCGATGCGGTTGAGAAATGGCCCTGAAAGCCGCGATTGATAACGCAAAACCATGTCGGGTGAGCAGCGGCATGGACGTGTGGGATGACCCAGATAGCCACAAGGACACGGATTCATCGCACCGATGAGTTGAAAGCGTGCTGGGAATGTGGCTTGGCGCGCTGCGCGGGAGATGTGAATTTCGCCAGATTCGAGCGGTTCGCGCAACACTTCTAGGACATTTTTAGAAAATTCAGGCAGCTCGTCGAGAAACAACACGCCGTTGTGGGCGAGTGAAATCTCACCTGGTTTGGGCACAGAGCCGCCACCGACCAGCGCGACGGCGGATGCGGTGTGGTGCGGGCTTCTGTAAGGTCGTTTTTTCCAGTTTAGGATATTGAACTGCGCGGCGCTGGAGGCGACGGTGGCGCTTTCCATGGCCTGCGCTTCGGTCATCGGCGGCAATATGGTTGGCAGCCGCGCGGCGAGCATGGATTTACCTGTGCCGGGTGGCCCGATCATGAGCACGCTGTGCCCGCCCGCGGCGGCGACTTCGAGCGCGCGCTTGACGGTGGCCTGGCCGCGCACATCCGACCAGTCATGCTCGAATGTTTGCTCCAGCGTGGTTAAATCAGCAACGACGTCCTCTTGCTCATCGGGCGCGCGCAATTTGGCACAGACGCCCAACAAGGATTGCGCCGACCAAATACGTGCGCCTGTGACCAACGCCGCTTCCATGCAATTTTGCACGGGCAACACAAAAATAGGCACATCACGGTTTTGCGCAATGGCTTCCTGCGTCAATCCATACGTCATCGCCAGTGCGCCATGCACAGGACGCAATTCGCCCGACAGCGACAACTCGCCGGCGAACTCATAACGGTGCGCATCTTTCACACGCAGCTGTCCGCTCGCGATTAAAATCCCCAGCGCTATCGGCAAGTCAAACCGACCCGATGCTTTCGGCAAATCCGCAGGCGCGAGATTAACGGTGATGCGTTTGGCGGGAAACTCCAGTTGCGCATTGAGGATGGCTGCGCGCACGCGGTCTTTTGACTCTTTTACCTCGGCCTCGGGCAAGCCGACAATGTTAAATGATGGCAAGCCGTTGGCCAAATGCACCTCAACGGTGACCAGTGGCGCAGACATGCCGAGCAAGGCACGGGATTTTAAAACTGCCAAACTCATATTAAAAACGCTCAAACATCGGGCGCATCGTGTACAAAGTCAACGCCACATACATACTCAACAACAACACCCCAGAAATTCGATCAAAACGTATGGCACGCCGAATGCCTTTGGGATCTGTTTCATCATCATGGATGTGCGTGAGTTTCGTCGAGATGGTGAGTGCGGCTACCACGCAAATACAAAACAGATACCCGATTACATATAGATTATCAAGCAAGGTCATATACTCGATCGTCGGCAAATCTTGGCTCGAGCTCATCTGCAAACCCACAATCGACAACAAGGCAATCACGGCTATCTGAAACCGTGAGTCCACCAAGCTGGGGTGCAATAAAAACACCATGGAGCAACACACCACGGCCAATATAATCGGCAATATATTTTTCAAAAATGCATTCACATGCGGGCGACTGATGGGCAAATCAAAAGTCAAACGAGAGTAGGTCGAAGCGTCGGCTGTGCGGCTGTCCCCAAAATCTGTTTGGTGTTTATAGTCGGACGCCATCAACGTCGGGTCAGAGTACAAAAAGCCTGGCAACTTAAGCTCAGTGTTCACGCTGACCTTATCCACAACGTATTGCAACTGCGCCGCATCACTCGAACTGTCCTCGATAATCATTTGAACGATTTGTTTGTCAAAGGGATAGTCGTGCAAATCCATTTTTCGACTCAGCTTGCCCTGTATGTGTTTGAATTGATACAAGCTGCCATCGGGCATTTTTTCAGGTTTTTCAAAGCCATCGGTCATCATTGTGCCCCATGACTCAGAGTTGTTGACAAACTCCATCGACGCGCTCGGATCTATGTCTGGATTTGTCCAACGAAACCAAATATAAAAATCAACCATGTAGTTGTGCAAATGCAGATCTATCGACTGAACATCATTCAGATAAATCCCCACTTTCACTTCATCGGGCGCTGTGGGCGCTGCCGCAGCTTGGGCGGCCGCAGCGACTTGGCTTTTTGCTGCCGACAAATCAGCGGGCGTCGCAGCAAGAACGATGCCTGACACACTCAACCAAAAACCCAATAAAACAACGCGCAAAAATACTTTGCCAAAAACAGACAAACCACCCATGTCACTTCTCCCAGTTGAGATAAACGAACCACACAAATAATGCAGTGTCCGCCTTCTTTCCACTAAAATCAATCACGCAACGCACCATTTTCGCTCAAATGTGTTTTTTATTGACGCCGACACTCGCCCCACCCATGCGTTCAGCCGTATTTTCATCCACAATCTGGCCATCAAATCTTCGCATTGCCCGCGTATCGTCGCAAATGTTCGGTGATGAATCGCGTCTCTCATGCATCGACACAGCATTCATTTTCAACCACCTTAAAGGAATCGACATGAAAACCAATACAAAAATCACACTCGCCGCTTTTCTCACTGGCATGACACTCATCGGCGCATCGAGCGCTTTTGCCAGAGATGGCGGTCAAGGCCACATGGGCGGTAAAATGTCGCAAGCCGCCGTCGCCGCTTGCGAAGGCAAGTCAGAAGGCGCCAGCGTCAGCCTGCAACACCCGAAGTGGGGCAATGTCAACGCCGTCTGCGCACCGAACCGTGAAGGCAAACTCGCTGCAATGCCCGCCAAAATGCTCGAACACCGCAAAGCGGCAGCCGCCGCCTGCGTGGGTCAAGCTGAAGGCAGCAAAGTCTCTGTGCCCAGCATGCATGAAGCAGGCAAAAACGTTGAGGCGACTTGCAAAATGGGACGCGACAAAGAGCTCATGGCACGCCCAGAGCACAAAAAAGGCGATAAAAAGCACCACCGCGACGGCCGCAAGCAGGCACAACCAGCGATGTGATTTTTGACATTTGTCAGCCCATGAGGTCAGGGTTAAAAATAAATGAACGCTCGTTCTTTTTTATGCTAAACTGCCCTCGAACAATACAACTGTTCATTCATTTTCATCTCTCTCTTTCTCGCCGACCACTGTGTCGGCGATTTTTTTGCCCAGACAAACAAAAGACGCCTTCAAATGAAGGCGTCTTTTGTTGGGGTGCGCTCGCTCACGCAGGCGGTGAGTAGCGATAGCCCAGACCATAGACCGATTGCACCACGTCTATTTCCGGCAACACCAGTGCGATTTTCTTGCGCAGATTTTTGATGTGGCTGTCAATCGCGCGGTCAAACACATCGAGGTTGTCGTGATACGCATTGGAAATCAACTGGTCGCGTGAAAAAACGCGCTCTGGTTGCTCGAGCATGGTGACAAACAATCGCAATTCCGTCGGTGTGAGATCGATTTTGCTCTCACCATAGCGAATGATTTGCGCGGCTTCATCGTAGACAAATACACCGCCATCGGCGTGGTGTTTTTGGCGACGGCGCAACAGCGCCTGCACACGCATCACCATCTCTTTCGGGCTGAATGGTTTGCACATGTAATCGTCCGCACCATGCTCGAAGCCCACAAGTCGGTCAAACTCTTCAACCTTGGCGCTGATCATCATAATCGGCACATCAGAAAAAGCACGGATCTCGCTGCACAACGCAATGCCATCGCGATTTTGCGCATCGGGAATCATGATGTCGAGCAGCACGATGTCTGGGTTGTATTCTTTCACCACGTCAATCACCGCGTCGCCGCAGTCGCGCCACAGCACGGTGTAGCCTGCATTTTGCAAATACGCTTGTTGAACTTGGGCAATCATTTCTTCGTCTTCGACCAGAAGGACGACGGATTTTCTCTCGGTCATATTGTGCTCCATAGTGGCAAAACCGCCATTGGTTTTGCGTGTTAAAAATTATTTTTTGGTCAATACTTTTGCCAGCGCCGTCGGCGATTTGGCAGGTTTATTCGGTTGCCACAGCGGCAACTCTATCGTCACACGCAGACCACCGATGTCTGAGTGCTCCGCTTTAATGCTGCCGCGATGAACTTTAACAATGCTCTCGCAAATCGCCAAGCCCAATCCAGAGCCGCCTGTGCCACGGTTGCGCGAGCCATCGACACGATAAAAACGCTCAAACAAATGTGGCAACGCATCCGCAGGCACACTCGGTGCCGAATCCTCGACAATCACCCGCACAGAATCCTCACTCCGCTCCGCCGCAAGCACGACGCGCCCTGGTGCGTCTGTGTAGCGCTGGCTGTTGACCAGCACATTGCGCAGGACTTGCTGCAAACGCTGCTCATCACCCCAAATCGACATGTCTTCTGTGGGTGTCTGTAAAATCAAATCCAAACCCGCCGCATCAAACGATGCTTTGTTGTCACGAAACGCATTCGCCAACCATGTCTGCACATCCAGCGCGGCGTTTTGCAAATCCCACTGCCCCGCATCTGCGCGCGCCATGGCTTGCAAGTCATTGACCAAAACTGAAAAGTCGGTGACCACTTTAAGATTTCGATCCCACTCGGTGTCGTCATTCGGAATCATGCCATCGCGCATCGCTTCCATGCGCGTGCGCAAAATCGTCAACGGCGTGCGCAGCTCATGTGAGGTGTCGGCCATCCATTGTTTGCGCGCGATTTCTTGCGCGCCCAAATGGCGGGTCATCGAGTTAAAGTGCTCCTCAATTTCCGTGATTTCATCATTCCCTCTGGCGGGCAAACGTGTGTCCAGCTGCCCTGTCTCGACACGACGAAACGCGTCTTTTAGTCGGCGCACGGGCTGCCGAAAATACTCGGCCAACAGCCACGCAAATATCGCCGAGGCAATGGCCGCTGCGGCCAACATCCAAAACATCGACTCGAGTTGTTCTTCCAAAAATTGTCGCCCCAAACCATCGAGTTCGGGCGCGCCTTTGCGTATCAACCATTGCCCGATCAACTCACCATTGCCATCGACAATCGGTGCGCGCAAGGCATCATTGACAGGAATCACTTCACCGACCAACAACACGCCACTGGCATCGAGCAAGGCCACCCCACGCAGCGATGATGCCTGACCTTTCTGGCTTGCGGGCAGCTCGCGGCGCGGCGTAAATTTATTCAGATACTCGCCGCCGTAGTCTTTCACGGGTCGGCTGGCCGAGTAATTGGGAAACACCGTTGGCCCGACCGTACCGTCGGCCGACACAGGACCGATCACCACGGTCTTTGACGGTGCAGTGCGTGCTTTATCGTTCTGCGCTGTGCGCTGCGCATCCCGTCGTTCGCGGCTGTCGGCATTCACCTCTGCCACCAAACGCATCCATTCACCTTCTGCGGCCAAACCACTCAAGCCTTTGTGTTCTAGCGCATACGCCACCACGGCTTCCTCGACGCTGGACAATCGCTGCACTTTGACATGCGCGACATAATCATCAAAGCCATCGCGCAATACTTTGTGCTGTGCGGACGTGATCATCAACACCAGCACTGCTGCGATGGCGAAGAAAGCGAAGAAGAATTTTTTTTGTAGCGACAAAACCATGAACCAGTAAAGTTGAGTAGCTGCCAGTATAAGCGGCAAACGTGCACAAAACGTGGAAACTTCCACGCAATCATGACAGAGCCACCCTATGTAAAGAGGCACCAACAATTGTCAGTGCCTCTCTCACTCAAACATCAAGCGGCTCATGGCCGCACAACGACTTTAGATCGCTGCCGACACAATGATTTCAACATTGTATTCTGGGCCAGCCAGTTTGGCCTCAAAGGTGGCGCGGGTCGGCGCACCTTGTGGCGCAACCCATGCTTCCCATGCCGCATTCATCGCGGCGAAGTCATCCATATTGGACAAAATAATGAGTGCCGTGAGCAGCTTGCTTTTATCCGTGCCTGCTTTGGCCAAATACGCATCGATTTGCGCCAAAATATTGACCGTTTGCTCGCCAGCGGGACGACCGAGCACACTCGATTCATCAACCTGTCCTGCGAGGTAGGCGATGTTGTTGTTGATGACCAGTTGGCTCATGCGAGCGTTTGAGTCGATGCGGGTGATGCCCATGGTGTTCTCCAAAAATTTAGTGTTGCAAGCATTCACTTGTAACGCGTTTAAAAAACAGATTTTACTCTAAATGCCCAGCGCACGAAAATCGATTTGTCCGTCGCACATGGGTGGACACCAAAAATAATCGTGACTCATGGGTTGCGAAAACTGAAACAATGCGTCTTTAATGCCGTCGTCTAATCCCAACATTCTGCGCCATTGCACTTCAAATGCATCGAATGAATGACCAAATGCGACAAACAGAAGGCCACCGTTCAAGCCTTCTGCCCAAGGCATCGAGCGTCGCACCACAAATGCTGGCGGCGAGAAGGACTCTTGCTCGGTGCGCTTGGTGTGGGCTGATTTCGGCGCATCGACCAGCTCGTCGTTGCTGATGCGCTCGCGCCCAATCGCTCGGTCTTGTGCCGGTTTTTTCATGGCATTGAATCTGCTCATCTCATGCGACCACTGCTGCACGGCGACAAAACTGCTGCCGTGCATGCCTATGCGCGTCGGGTCATCGAGGATGGCGGCGTGCAACGCGGCCTTGCCTTTCGGGTTTTCTGTGCCGTCTTCATAGCCTGTTAAGTCACGATTTTTGTGGTGCGCAAAACCATCCAGCGTCTGGCGCAACACAAAAGCTTTGTGCACGAGCTGCACCAGTGACAACGATGTGCTCAACAAATCACCGCGCTCGCCACCCCTCAACCAAATCCACAATGCCGCAGTCTGGGCATTGTGCTCATCGTTGAGCCGCAAACTCTGTGGAAACGCACGTAAGCCTTCAATCGTTTTGCACAAAGCCACCGCAACGGGTGCAGCGACGCCAAGCAACACGGTTTTGCCATCTATGCGCGGCATGAGTTTTTTGAGTGCGGTGCGAATACTCGCAGGACTTGCACCATCGATCAAATCGAATTTTAAGTAACGCGCGTGCGTCGGAATCGGCAGGATGATGGCGGCTTGGTGGGTTTGCGTGTTCATAGATGGCCTTTAAAATTGGAAGCAGTTTTAAGTTTAGCGCATCTCATAGAAATGCACAGCACGTCTGCACAACCTTTGTCGCTTTTTGCAAGCACCCCACCCGCCATGAAAAAACGCGCCTGAATCGGCGCGTTTGATGACATCATTAAATCCCAAACTTATCTCGCAAGCTGTAATACGCCGCCCCCGCTGCGGTGAACGGGATGCGCAAAAGCTCGCCACCAGGGAATGGATAATGCGGCAATTTGGCGAATGCATTGAAGCGGTCGGTTTGCCCCATGATGGCCTCAGACAAAACTTTACCCGCGAGGTGGGTGTAGGTGATGCCATGACCCGAGCAGCCTTGCGAATAAAAAATATTATTGTGCTGACCAAGCGTGCCGACCTGTGGCAAACGCGAGAGGGTCAATAAGAAATTGCCCGTCCATGCGAAATCGATTTTAACGCCTTTGAGCTGCGGGAAGGTTTTTTCTAGCTTGGGGCGAATAATCGCCTCAACATTCGCTGGATCGCGCGCACCATAAATCACGCCACCGCCGAACAGCAGTCGGTTATCGCCTGTGAGGCGATAGTAGTCGAGCAGATAGTTGCAATCTTCCACACAATAATCTTGAGGCAATAAACTCTGCGCCATTTCTGCAGACAGCGGTGCGGTGGTGACGACTTGGCTGCCGCAAGGCATGGATTTGGCATTGAGCTCTGGCACGAGATTGCCCAAATATGCATTGCCTGCCACGACGACAATGCGCGCTTTGACAGAACCATTGGCGGTGCGCACGACGGGGTGGGCGCCGCGCTCGATTTTAATCACAGGGCTTTGTTCGTGTATCACGCCGCCGAGAGACTCGATGGCGGCGGCTTCGCCGAGCGCCAAATTGAGTGAGTGAAAATGGCCACCTGAGTGGTCAATCGAGCCGCCGATATAAACATCGGTGCCGACGATTTCGGAGAGTTGTTTTTTGTCGAGCATTTCGACTTGGTCGTGACCATGACGCGCCCAAAGTTTGCGTTGGTGGTCTAAATGGCCCATTTGTTTGGCGGTGAATGCGGCAAACACACCGCCGTTTTTGAGGTCGCACTTGATGTCGTATTTGGCGATGCGCTCGCGGATGATGCGGTTGCCTTCGAAGGCCATTTGGCCAAAGACTTTTGCGCCATCCATGCCGACTTGTTTCTCGATGGTATCGATGTCGCGTGAGTAGCTGTTGACGATTTGACCGCCATTGCGACCTGTCGCGCCATAGCCGACTTTCGCGGCTTCGAGGATGGTGACTTTAAAACCTTGCTCGGCGAGAAACAAGCCTGTTGATAAACCTGTGTAACCCGCTCCGATGATGCAAATGTCGGATTCAATGTCGCCTTGCAAGGCTGGGCGATCGGGCACTGGATTGGCTGTGGCGGCGTAGTAAGTGGGTGCGTATGGCGTCATGATGTGCTTTCAATTATTTTGAATATGAACTATTTATGCGTTGTGGATTTTGATCCAAGTGGTTTTTAACTCTGTGTATTTTTCGAGCGCGTGCAATGATTTATCGCGACCATTGCCCGACTGTTTGTAGCCGCCGAATGGCACGGTGATGTCATCGTCGTTGTATTGATTGACGTGCACAGTGCCCGCTTTGATTGAGCGTGCGACGCGATGCGCGCGCGAAATATCATTGGTCCACACCGCGGCTTGCAGCCCGTATTCTGTGTCGTTCGCCAACGCCACTGCTTGCGCTTCTGTCTCAAACGTCACGGCAGACAACACAGGGCCAAAGATTTCTTCGCGCACAATCGTCATGTGTGGCTCGGCGATGAAAATCGTCGGCTCGATGAAATAACCGCCCGACGCCACACGTGCACGCGCGCCGCCTGCGATGAGTTGCGCGCCTTCAGATTTGCCTGTTTCAATGTATTTCAATACCGAATTCATTTGGATGTCATCGACAATCGCGCCCATGCCCGTCGAGGCATCGAGCGGATCGGCGGGCGTGTAGTTTTTGACATGACTGGCAACTTTCGCCATGAATTCATCTTTAATCGATGCCTCGACAATCAGGCGCGTCGGCGCATTGCAGCTCTCGCCTTGATTGTAAAAAACGTTGTCCGCGGCAGCGGCAGCAGCCTCATCGAGATTCGGTGCGTCGGCAAATACGATGTTCGGTGATTTGCCACCCAGCTCCATCCACGCGCGCTTGAGGTTGGACGATGCGGCCGCTTGCATGATGCGTTTACCGACCGCAGTTGAACCTGTGAATGCCACACAATCGACGTCCATGTGCTCGGCCAATGCCGCGCCCGCTTCGTGACCATAGCCTGGCAACACGTTAAACACGCCCGCAGGTATGCCCGCTTCGAGCGCCAACTCGGCCAAACGCATGGCGGTCAAAGGCGATTTTTCGGAGGGTTTTAAAATCACAGAGTTGCCTGTCGCCAAAGCGGGCGCGATTTTCCAGCTGGTCATCAGCAATGGGTAATTCCACGGCACGACGGCCGCCACCACGCCCACGGGTTCGCGCGTGATGAGCGCCAGTGAATCGCGCGGCGTCGGTGCGACTTCGTCGTAAACTTTGTCAATCGCTTCGCCAAACCAACGGATGGTGTTTTGTGCGGCATTGACATCGGTCGCCAACGAATTGGCAATGGGCTTGCCCATGTCCATGGTTTCTGTCAGCGCCAGCTCGTGTGCATTTTTAACTATCAAATCGGCAAAACGAATCAAGGTTTCTTTGCGGTGCTTCGGCGATGTGTGCGCCCAACGGCCATCCTCGAAAGCCGCGCGCGCAATCACCACCGCCGCATCGACGTCGGCCTGCTTACAGCGCGCCACTTGCGTGAGCACTGCGCCATCCAGCGGGCTGATGCAGTCAAAAGTGTCTTTGTCTGCCGCATCAACACGCACGCCATTGACAAATGCGCGGCCGTCAAACTTGAGCGCCGCTGCTTTTTCTTTCCAGTTGATTGTTGTGGTCATGATGGGCTTTCTAAAATAATTTGAATGCTTTGATTATAGGTGTGCCCTTCTCGAATGAAAAGCACAGTGATGAAGTGGACTTTGAAATTTGAATTAAGTGGTTCTGACACGACACCAGCGATGCGCCATGAATGCGTGGCATTGCGGTGGCATTGCTGCGTAGCATCAAAAACCATTGCAGATTTTTTATCAAAAATCGAGTTAGAATGAACCATTCTGCCACAGACCTTCGCCAATAATTGGACTGCGGCACGATTGATGACTGACATTAAAAACACTGAAGCGCACTGGCACCATCGACACAAATGCCCGCTCATTCAGATGACAAAACCCATAGGAGAACACCATGTACCCCAGTGATTTACTCATCAACGGCCAACTCGTGCAAGGTCAAGGCAAAGCCGAAGCCATCATCAACCCCGCCACGGGCGCGACCTTTTGCACCGTCAATGAGGCCTCTGCCGAGCAAGTCGAGGCGGCCGTGCAAGCCGCTGCCGACGCGTATGATTCATGGCGCGAGACGGCACCGAAAGACCGCAGCGAGTTATTGCTCAAAATCGCTGACTGGATAGAAACCAACGGTGACATGCTCGCGCAACTCGAATCGACCAACTGCGGCAAACCGATTAACTGCGCGCGCAACGATGAAATTCCCGCGATTGCCGATGTGTTTCGTTTCTTCGCAGGCGCGATTCGTCAGCAGACAGGTCCGATTGCGGGCGAGTATTTGGCAGGGTTCACCAGCTTCATCCGCCGCGACCCGATTGGTGTGGTCGCCTCGATTGCGCCGTGGAATTACCCGCTGCTGATGGCGGCGTGGAAACTCGCCCCCGCGATTGCAGCGGGCAATACGATTGTGCTCAAGCCGTCTGAACAAACCCCTTTGACAGCACTCGCGCTGGCAAAGTATTTGGCTGAGGTGCTGCCAGCAGGCGTGGTTAACATGGTCTCTGGGCGCGGCGAGTCGGTCGGTTCACCGCTGGTCAATCACCCTCAAGTGCGCATGATATCACTCACAGGCGACATCAGCACTGGGCAAAAAATGCTCGAAGCGGCGACCAAAACACTCAAACGCACCCACCTCGAGCTCGGCGGCAAAGCGCCCGTGATCGTCTTTGACGATGCCAACATCGACGCAGCGGTCGAAGGCATCAAAGTATTCGGCTTTTACAACGCAGGTCAAGACTGCACCGCCGCCTGCCGGATCTATGTGCAAAAAAATGCCTACGAGTCATTCGTCGAAAAGCTCACCGCCGCCGTCGCCTCGATTAAATGCGGACCGCAATACAGCTCTGAAGAGCTCGAAATGGGCCCATTGATTTCACAACGCCAGCAAGAACGCGTCGCCAGTTTCGTCGAACGCGCCGCCGCGCAAAGCCACATCAAAATCACCACAGGCGGCTTTGTGCCCGAAGGCGGTGGTTTTTTCTACGCGCCCACCGTCGTCGCCAACGCCCGCAACGACGACGAAATCGTCTGCCGTGAAGTGTTCGGCCCCGTGGTTTCAGTGACCGTTTTTGACACCGAAGAAGAAGTCGTGCGCCTCGCCAACGACTCCAACTACGGCCTCGCTTCATCGGTCTGGACACGCGACACAGGCCGCTCCATGCGCGTCGCCGCCAAATTGCAATACGGCTGCACATGGGTCAACACCCACTTCATGCTGGTCTCTGAAATGCCGCACGGCGGTTTGAAACATTCGGGTTATGGCAAGGATTTATCGAGCTACGCCTTAGAGGATTACACCTGTCCTCGGCACATCATGATTAGTCATGAGAGTTGATTGCCCAGCCGTCTGCTGTATGAAAAAATGGTATCCAATGGGCACTTTTTATTTTTAAAGGAACAGAATATGGCAACGTATACGGCTTGCGTTGATTGGCGCTGTGAGGGCGATGAGTTTTTAAGCAACACTTACAGTCGCGGCCACACCATTGCATTTGACAGTGGCGTGGTGTTGCCTGCGTCTTCATCACCACATATTGTCCCAACACCCATGTCGGATGAAAGCGCAGTTGACCCCGAAGAAATGTTTGTCGCCTCACTGAGCAGCTGTCACATGCTGTGGTTTCTCACCATGGCGATGAAGCGGAAATTTGTGGTTGCTCATTACACCGACACCGCCGAAGGCGTGATGGAAAAAAACGTGCACGGCAAACTCGTGATGAGCACCGTCACATTGCGCCCGAAAGTCGAATTC
Source organism: uncultured Burkholderiaceae bacterium (assembly GCA_937862845.1). GTDB lineage: Bacteria > Pseudomonadota > Gammaproteobacteria > Burkholderiales > Burkholderiaceae > Hydromonas. The sequence goes on from CALMCK010000040.1 coordinate 13,558, forward strand.
ATTGGTGCAAAAATACCAACACGCGATGACATTAACGCATTACATCACCGTGCGCACGATGAGTGTTTCATCGCTAATTCTGTGACGAGCGACGTACGCTGCGAACCGATTTATTGAGTCATCTAAAACAAACCCCATCGTGAACGATGGGGTTTGTTTTTTTGTATTGGTGTTGCGTTGGTTGCGTTAACGTTTCGTTTTAAAAATGTCGATTAACGTGTCGCTTGCAAGCGCGCAATCCGCTGCTCGAGTCGCTCGACGGCATAGCGAAGGTCGCGTGCTTCGGCAGTGAATGTGTCCAGTGTCGCATGCCGAATCATCACAGGTGTTTCGTCCAGCAGTGCGTATTGCGCTTGTTCGGTCAGGCTTTTGGCGGCGTTTTTGAGTTGCGCGGCCATGGTGTTAAAGCCTTGTTGCAGATAATTTGAGGGCACGTCGCCGATGGTTTTGGCCACGGTCTCCCAGACATCTGGACGCAGACGCTGCGCGAGTGTGTTGACCCATTCGGCGAGCTGGGCGTCACCCGAAATGTGCACGTGGCGCATGAGCTGGGGCAGTGCTATCGGTACGCTGATGTGGCTGTAGATGCTGGGTTGAATGGCGAGGGTGACATGGGCTTGTGCGAAAAAATCGTCGGGCTCGATGGCGACTAATATCCGCTCGGCGTCGACGCGCCAGCACAGACGGTGGTTTTGACCCAGCACGGGGAAAGACACGGCGACGATTTTGTCCACGTTGGCGGTGGCGCTGGTGGCCACCCACGGTTCGCTGGCGGCCATTTTGGTGACGGCGAATGCGAGGGTTTGGGCCATCTGCTGTTGCACGCTGCGTTGTGCGTGGCCGAGCAATTGCGCGGGGTTCAGGGTATTGAGCAGTTGTTCAATCATGGTGGTTTAGATTTTAACGCCTTCGTGCAGGGCGACCACGCCTGCACTCATGTTGTGGTATTTGACGAAGCCGAAGCCTGCGTCCATCATCATGGTTTTAAGGCTTTCCTGGTCGGGGTGCATGCGGATGGATTCGGCGAGGTATTGATAGCTGGCCGAGTCATTGGCGATGAGCTGACCCATTTTTGGCAAAATATTGAAAGAGTAAAAATCATAGGCTTTTTGCAGTGGTGCGGCGACTTTTGAAAACTCGAGGACAAACACGCGGCCACCTGGACGCAGGACGCGCAACATCTCTTTGAGTGCGGCGTCTTTGTGGGTCATGTTGCGCAGACCAAAGGCGACGGTGACGACGTCGAAATAATTGTCTTCAAACGGCAGATGCTCTGCATTCGCCAACGCGACCGGCATGACCAAGCCTTTATTGAGCATGCGGTCGCGGCCGACGCGCAGCATGGATTCGTTGATGTCGGTCATCCAGACTTCGCCCGACGCGCCGACGCGTTTGGCGAATGCCATCGCCAAGTCACCGGTGCCGCTGGCCAAGTCGAGCATTTTCATGCCCGGGCGCGGTGCGACGCGATGGATGGTGAACAGCTTCCATGCGCGGTGCAAACCGCCGCTCATGACGTCGTTCATGATGTCGTATTTTTGCGCGACCGAGTGAAACACCTCAGCGACTTTGGCTTCTTTCTCGGTTTCATTGACGGTGTTGTAGCCAAAATGGGTGGTGGATTCTGTGTTCGAGTGTTGAGTTTGTGTCATTTCGCGACCTGTTTGGTTGTGTTTGGGCGATAATAACGCCCTTTGCACGACATTTTAAAGTAATTTGCCCTGTGCGGTATTATTAAAGCGAACATCATGACCCAAGCGAACTTCATTCTCACCCTCTCCTGCCCTGACCAAATGGGCATCGTCCACGCCGTGTCTGGATTTTTATTCGAGCGCGGCGGCAACATCGTTGACTCCGCGCAGTTTGACGACCAAGACTCTGACCGTTTTTTCATGCGCGTGCATTTCGAAGAACACCGCCCCGACGTGACGCTGGATGTTTTAAAGTCGGAGTTTGCACCGATTGCCGAAAAGTTCAACATGGACTGGCAGCTTTTCGACGGCCGCATCAAACCACGTCTGCTCATCATGGTTTCGAAAATTGGCCACTGCTTAAATGATTTATTGTTTCGCCATCAATCGGGCAACCTGCCCGTCGACATCGCCGCCGTGGTGTCCAACCACCCCGACTACGCGCCGCTCGCGGCATCCTACGGCGTGCCGTTTCACCACTTCCCATTGCTCGGCTCAACCGACGCACAAAAAGCCGCGCAAGAAGCACAGGTGTTAAACATCGTCGCGACCGAGCAAATCGACTGTGTGATTTTGGCGCGCTACATGCAGATTTTATCGGACAACATGTGCCAGCAACTCAACGGCCGCGCCATCAACATCCACCACTCATTTTTACCGAGCTTTAAAGGCGCCAAACCCTATCATCAAGCATTCAACAAAGGCGTCAAACTCATCGGCGCCACCGCGCATTTTGTCACCGCCGACCTCGACGAAGGCCCGATTATTGAACAAGACATCGCCCGCGTCAATCACGCCATGTCCGCCGCAGAGCTCACCGCCATGGGTCGCGACGTCGAGTGCGTGACCCTCGCCCGCGCGGTCAAATGGCACGCCGAACGACGGGTTGTGCTCAATAATAAAAAAACAGTGGTGTTTCGATAAGCCATTGCCTTACACTGTACTTGCTGGTTGATCCCGACGAGGTCAGTTGATTTAAAAAACATGCATATTTTTCACGCCTAAAACCTTGGACACACCACCATGACCGACACGCCTAAAAAACTTTCTTTACCCGCCAAACCACGCAGTTCTGCGTCAAAAAAATCATCGAACAAACCCGCACGTCCGAACTCGCGCCCGCCGAGCGGTGAGCGCTCGTCGTATGCGCGCCGCCCAAAGGCGCCAAAGCCACCGATGAATCCGCGCCCTGCGCCGCCAGTGATGGCGGACGCGCGTTTGGATTTGCACAGCATCATTGCGGCGCCTGCCGATGTGTTGCCGCCGAGTGGGTTGGCGTATCAGCTGACGATGGCGGCGCATGCGGCGCATGCGGTGGTGGAGGGTTATTCATTGCAGCAGGCTTTGGCGGTGTTGCCCATCGATGATGTGGCGCGGGCGAATGTGCAACGCTTGAGTTTCGATGCGATGCGCCATCTGGGCTTGGTGCAGTTTTGGGTACAGCGCGCGGTCGATAAGCCGCCCGTGCCGTGGTTGCAAGCGATGCTGTGGGTGGCCTTGACGCAGTTGCATTTGCGTGAGGAGGATGAGTTCACTTTGGTGAACCAAGCGGTGGCGGCGGTCGAGGCGCGCAAGCCGCATGCGAAGGGTTTGGTCAATGCGATTTTGCGACGGTTTTTGCGTGAGCGCGATGAGTGGTTGGCGGCGGCATCTGATGATTTGGTGGCGCACTGGAATTATCCGCTGTGGTGGATTGAAAAACTGCAAGCGCAGCATCCGAACGATTGGCAACAAATTTTAGACGTCGGCAATGCACATCCACCCATGACGCTGCGGGTGAATGCGCGCGCGACGGATGTGGCGGCATATCAGGCGCTGTTGAGCGAACACGGTCGTGCGGCGAGCCCAATGCCTGCGCTGTCGCCCAATGCTTTGGTGCTCGAGCTGCCGTGTGCGGTGAGCCAGCTGCCCGAGTTTGGTGCGGGCGCTGTGTCGGTTCAGGATGCGGGTGCGCAGCTGTCCGTCGAGCTGCTTGACTTACAAAACGGCATGCGTGTGCTCGATGCTTGCGCGGCACCGGGTGGTAAAACCTGCCATATTTTGGAGCGTTTTGATGTGGATTTGCTCGCTTTGGAAAAAGACGCGCCACGCTCATGGCGCATTGAAGAAAATTTTGAACGCTTGAATTTAAAAGCGGACATCGAAGTGATGGACGCCAACGTCGTGAAAAAATGGTGGGACGGTGTGCCATTTGACCGTGTTTTGCTCGATGCACCATGCTCGGCCAGCGGCATAGTCCGCCGCCACCCTGACATTCGTTGGCTGCGCGAATCGGCCGACACAGAGGGGCTGGCGCGCCAGCAAAAACAACTGCTGCGCTCGATGTGGCAGGTGTTGGCGGTCGGTGGGCGCTTACTTTATTGCACGTGCTCGGTGTTTGAAGATGAAGGCGAAGCGGTGATTTCTGAGTTCATGGGACACACACCGAACGCAAGCCGTGTAGAATTGCCCCAGATGCGCGAGCTGACCCGCACAGCGGGACAGCTGCTGCCGCGCATGAATGAAAACGCCAACCACGATGGGTTCTTTTACGCGGCGCTGATTAAAACCGCGTGAGCCACCCGTTGCACAGATACAACAAATGCCGTTGTAAATGCACAACACAGCGCGCCATATCCCTCGCTTTGTTGTGAAATTGTTACAAAACCAACATAATAGACGCATGACCACAGCCCTTCACCCTTCGCTCAAACGCATCGCCAAACGACTCATGCCGTCGTGGCGCGCGCTTGCGTTGGCGTTGGCGCTGTCCACCTGCAGCGGGCTCGCACACGCAGACATCACCCCGCAATACGCCACAATGAGTCGCCTCACCGACGGCGGCTATGCCGTGAACGCCGACTTTCGCTTCAGCCTGCCGACGCAGCTGCAAGACGCCGTCAACCACGGCACCGCGCTGTACTTCACCGCCGAGTATCGCCTCGCACGTCCGCGCTGGTACGGCCTGAACGAAGACATCATCAGCGCCAAGCGCGAGTATCGCGTCTCATACAACAGCCTGACCCAGCAATACCGTGTCGCAGTCGGCGCCGATCAATACCGTTTTGACACACTCAGCGCATCCATCTTATTCGCCTCACGCCCCTCACAGTGGCGCGTCGTCGGCGCCGGCCAGCTCGACACCAATCAGCCCTACGAAGCGTCGATACGCATGTCTCTGAACACCTCTAAACTGCCACGCACCTACCAACTCAACGCCCTCACCCAACAAGGCTGGGGTCTGTCATCGAACTGGTATCGATTCAGCTTCACACCTCGATAGCCGACCTTCGCGCGGCCTCGCCAGGCTGCATCAAGATGGGCTGGTAAAGACAGCGTTTTTAAGCAGGGCAGCAACCACTCTTGTTGAGCGAAAAACCTCCCCACCATGAACAAATACCTCAAAAGCCTCCTCATCGGCTCTATGATTTTGGGCACATTACTGTTGCTCGGCTTGGCGCTGTCCACACGCAGCAGTCATGCGTTTGAGCGTCAGTATCCGACCTTATTGTTGCTCAACATCGCGGTGATTGCGGTGATGATTGTGTTGCTGGGCGTGCTGGCGGCTTGGCTGATTCGACGGTTTCGGCGCAATGTCTTTGGCACGCGTTTGTTGACGCGCTTCGCTTTGTCGTTCGCGCTGTTGGGGATTGTGCCGGGGTTGATTTTGTTTGCGATTTCTACTTTGTTTGTCTCACGCACCATTGACACGTGGTTCAGTTTGGATTTAAACAGCGCTTTGGAAGCGGGTTTAAACTTCGGCCGCGACCGCATCAAAACCGCTTCTGCTCAAAGCAGCAGCGATTTGGCCCGCATTGCGGCGCAAATCGAGTCGGGCACGCCTGACCAGCGCAGCAGCGATGCCGATGGCTGGTTGACGCGCTATCAGCTCGACCGCGTGGCGGTGTTGGATCAAAACGGCGCGCTGATTTGGCAACAAGACCGCACGGGCAAAGCACGCGAGTTAAACCCTGATTTCGTCAATAAAGCCACTTTGAGCAAATCGGCCGATGGCTTTACCGCGATTGAAGATGAGTCGGACATCGTCGATGCCAACTCCACCGCGCAAGTGGCCGCGCCGGTGATTCATGCGCTGCAAGCATTGAACCACACGCCAGCCAATGCGAAGGCGCGTTACATCTACGCCGAGCGCACCATGCCAGCGAATTTTTCGAGTGATGTGAATGCAATTCAAAGCGGCTTGCGCGATTATCAAGCCACCGAAGCCTCGCGCAACAGCCTGAAAAGTTTATACCGCGTCACCCTCGGCGTCGCGCTTTTGCTCACCATGTTGGCCGCGCTGGCCGCCGCGTTTTTGATTGCCAATCGCATGATACAACCGATTTTATGGTTGGCCGACGCCACGCATAAAGTCGCCAAAGGCCAGTATGCACTGGTGCCACAACGCGCGAAAGGCTCGGACGAATTGATTCAGCTGGTGGACTCATTCGGCGACATGGCGAGCCAGCTCAACATCACGCAAGCATCGTTGAGCACCAACCAAAAAGCACTCGAACTCGAAAAGGCTTACTCCGAAGCCGTGCTGGATAATTTATCCGCGGGCGTGTTGGTGTTTGATGCGTTCTTTGTGCTCGAAGACCACAACAGCAGCGCCAGCCGTATTTTCAACACCCCGTTCGCGCCGCACCTCGGCCAGCACATGCACAATATTGAAGCGCTCGCCCCGCTGTATGACGCCGTGCTTGCCGCCGCGAACCACGCGCAATCCCAAGGCAGCCAAACCCCGTGGCGCGTGCAGCAAAACATCGTCATCGACCGCGCACATCAGGACGACGAAATCACATTATCGATTCAAGGCTCGCGCTTCACCCGCGCAGACAGCGATGGCTATGTGCTGGTGATTGACGATATTTCACCGATTATCTCAGCACAACGAACATTGGCGTGGGGCGAAGTCGCGCGCCGACTCGCCCATGAAATCAAAAACCCACTCACGCCGATACAGCTGTCTGCCGAGCGATTGCAACACAAACTATCGGACAAACTTGACGAGCCGAATCAACAATTGCTCGAGCGCAGCACGCGCACCATCGTCAATCAAGTGGGCGCATTGCAAAATCTGGTCAACGAGTTTCGCGACTACGCACGCGCACCCGAGGTCAGCTTTGCCCCCGTTGATTTAAACGAGCTGATTCGCGACGTCCTCGCACTCTACGAAAGCGGCCAAGACACGCAATACCACATCGACACCGCACTCGCGAGCGGTCTGCCAAACATCCTCGCCGACGCCCAACAGCTGCGCCAAGTGTTTCACAACTTGATTAAGAATGCGATAGAAGCGCAAACCACCGAAAAACTGCCGCGCATCCGCATCGAAACGCGCCTCGTGCCCCTGCAAAGCGGCGGCTTACTGCACCAAGCGGGCGTGAATTTTTGCATCACCGACAATGGCACAGGCTTTACTGGCAAAGCGCTCGCGCGCATGTTTGAACCCTACAACACCACCAAACCGAGTGGCACAGGACTGGGCTTGCCCGTGGTCAAAAAAATCATCGACGCACACCACGCCAAAATCACCGTAAAAAATTGTGTCGAAAATGAGACATCTATTGAGATTTTAGGCGCACAAATTGATATACTGTTTTTAAACGTGGCGCAAAACGAGACAAACACAGCAGCACCACGCCTCTTATAACATTCAGAAAAACAAAACAGGTAAAAGAATATGGCCAACATTCTGGTGGTTGACGACGAAATGGGCATACGCGAGTTGCTCTCCGAAATCCTCTATGACGAAGGCCACGTTGTCATGCTCGCAGAAAACGCCGCGCAAGCGCGTCTAGCCCGCGACAAAATGCGCCCCGACTTGGTTCTACTGGACATCTGGATGCCCGACACAGACGGCGTCACATTACTCAAAGAATGGGCGCTCAACGGCCAACTGACCATGCCCGTCGTCATGATGAGCGGGCACGCCAGCATCGACACCGCCGTCGAAGCAACCCGCATCGGCGCACTCGACTTCCTCGAAAAACCCATCACACTGCAAAAATTATTGCACACCGTGCAACACGGCCTGCTCAAATCCGCCGCACCCAACATCAAAGAAGTGGTCAACGGCATGAACATGCCCAGCAAAAACACCACGCCCGAAAAACCAGAAGCCAACACCAGCGACGCCAACGAGTCCAGCACGCCACCCGACGCGGCAGAAACCAGCGCACCAGAAACCACAAGCACCGCCAGTTTATCCAACAGCGCACAACTACTCGCCACCCTTGATTTAAACATCGCTCTGCGCGATGCCCGCGACGCTTTTGAAAGAATTTATTTTGAGCACCACCTCGAACTAGAAAACGCCAACATCACCCGCATCGCCGAAAAAACAGGCTTGGAGCGCACACACCTGTATCGCAAACTCAAACAACTGAACATCCCGATTTCCAAAACACCTAAAAAATAACCCTATTTTTACCCGCACAAGCCTACATGAGCGCCATGGGCAATGGCGAGAACCCACGTTTACAAGGCCTTTTGGCCTCAGACGATGGCCATGATTTCTTCGCCATCGAATACGAAGCACAGGGTTATGTCAAAGACGATGACGCCAAAGACCTCGATGCTGACGAGATTTTATCGCAATACAAAGAAGGCACCGAACAAGGCAATGAAGAGCGCGTCGCCAAAGGCTTTACCGCCATTGAAACAGGCGGCTGGTCCGAAAAGCCCAGCTACAACACCAATTTGCATCGTCTCACATGGGCCATGACCCTGCATGACAAAGGCATTGCCCCCAGCAACGATGACACCGTCAACTACGAGACACGCATACTGGGCCGCGAAGGCGTCGTCAGCATGACATGGATTGCCGGCGTATCTGAGCTCACTGCTCTGAAGCCAAATGTCGATCAGCTCACCGCTGGTTTGCAGTATGTTGATGGTAAAAAATACAGCGACTACTCGGCCAGCTCCGGCGATAAAGTCGCCGAATACGGCCTCGCCGCTTTAATCGTCGGCGTCGGCGCCAAAAAACTGGGCATTTTTGCCGCCATCGCCGCGATGTTGGCCAAAACAGGTTTGGGCAAACTCATCATCGTTCCGCTCGTCGCAGCAGGCGCATTCATCAAACGCCTGTTTGGCAAAGGCACCCCGAAAAAAGAAAAAAACAAAACCACCCCTGAGTTCAACGCAACACCCAAACAACAAACTGAAACCACCAAACCCACCAGCCTGCAAAATGCAGCCAAACAAGAAGAGTTGACCGACACAAGCAAGCTATAAGTTCACATCGGTTTGCTCGCAACACGCGGGCCGAGCAACGCTTCACCCCTCCAAAACCCAAACAAGCAAGCGCGGTGCGCTTGCTTGTTTGGGTTTAATTCTTTTGTTTGTCGTGACGTCGCTGGATCGCTGGGTCGCCCCATTAGAAAATCATCAGCGTCTCATTTTGATTCAAGCCCATCGACTCGCACACCTTCACTATCTACTTTTACAGTCAACCGCAAGCAACTGATTTATAAGAATAAAAAATTTCAGCCCGCGACGCAAAACCTCTGTAAGTCTTTGTCTTTATTGAAATAAATGGCCATTGCACTTGACTTGCGCATACCGCTGCCGTAAAGTGGCGAGAAGTGTTGAAAAGTGGGTATTTGTGGTAATCAGCCCCTCATTTTTCAGAAGCACAGGGATTTTGGTGGATTTTGCGCTCTTTTAGCGCTTACTCCGCTTATTTTACCTTAAATATTGTTTTTATCAACTTTTTTGTCGTTGTGACGAAAGCCGATTATGTACCAAGGAATATCAGCGCTGGCGTTGGATGCGAAGGGACGGATGCTCATTCCGACCAAGTATCGTGACGCGCTGTCCGTCGAATGCTCAGGTCAACTCACGTTGACACGACATCCGCACGGCTGTTTGCTGTTGTTGCCGCGCACGGTTTGGACCGAAATGCGCCGCGACATCATGGCTTGGCCGATGTCGGCGCGTGCGTGGCAACGTATTTTCATGGGCAATGCGGCAGATGTCGAGATTGACAGCGCGGGGCGGATTTTGATTTCGCCTGAGCTGCGTGCGGCGACAGGCTTGACCAAAGACGTGATGCTGCTGGGCATTGGCTCGCACTTTGAGGTCTGGGATGCGGCGGCACATGCGGCGCAAGAAGCAGCGGCTTTGGACGCTGGCATGCCTGCGGTTCTGGATGGTTTCACATTCTGATGAGCGACGTGCACATCACGGTGATGCTCGATGAGGCGGTTGATGCTCTAAACATTCGCGCAGATGGCGTTTATGTCGATGGCACATTTGGTCGTGGCGGTCATTCTCGCTTGATTTTATCCAAATTGTCTGAGCATGGTCGATTGGTGGTGTTTGATAAAGACCCTCGCGCGATTGCGGTGGCACAAGCATTGGCGGCATCAGACGCACGCGTGACGGTGGTGCATGACAGCTTCACATCGGTGGCAGAGCATGTCGCTGCGGGCAGTGTCGATGGCGTGTTGCTCGATTTGGGCGTGAGCTCACCGCAGATTGACGATGCGGCGCGTGGTTTTAGTTTTCGCTTTGATGGTCCGCTGGACATGCGTATGGACGATACGCGCGGCGTGTCGGCCGCGGACTGGTTGCAAACAGTCGATGAGGTGGAGTTGGCGCGGGTGATTCGCGAATACGGCGAGGAGCGCTATGCGCGTGGTGTGGCTCGAGCGATTGTGGCGCGCCGTTCGGTACAAGCTTTCACGCGAACTTTGGATTTGGCCGGTGTAGTGGCGAGCGCGGTGCGCGGTTTTGAGAAAGGTCAAAACCCTGCGACGCGGACGTTTCAGGCGATTCGCATTGCGGTCAACGAAGAGCTAAACGATGTGGTCATGGTGCTGGATGCGGCGTTGGGTGCATTGACAGTCGGAGGCAGATTGTCCGTGATTAGCTTTCACTCGCTGGAAGATCGTTTGGTCAAACAGTTCATCGCGCGGCATGCAAAGCACGATCCGAAGCTGGCGAGACTGCCGCTGCGCGAAGACCAATTGCCTGCACTGGTTTTAAAAGATTTGGGTAAATCAAAGCCCAGTCAAAGTGAGATTGATGTCAATCCGCGCTCGCGCTCCGCGATGCTGCGCATGGCTGAAAAACTCGTTTAATACAACATTTGATGAAATGCCGACCGTTTGTCAGGCGTTCATCCACATTAAATAATATAAGAAAGTAATTATGCTGGCTTGGCGGACTACCTTGTCTTTGTTGATAGCAGTCATCGTTTGCGCGATGTTTGTGGTCAACGTCCGCTATCAAAGTCGTGCACTCAACACACAGCTCGAAAAAGTTCGCCAACAAGAACAACAACTGCAAGTGGAATGGAGCACGTGGCAGGTTCAGCAAGTCGCCGCTTCTAAAAACGATCGCATCGCGCAACAAGTGTCCAAACAAGACATGCAACGCGTTGACCCGAGCGTGACGTATTACATGACGCCCATCAGCCCCGCGCAAATCAAACCTGCGCCACCGACAGGGGCGCAGCCATGAGTCGAAATTTCCCCTCATCGAAAACTAACAAACCAGCTGTGCCCAAGCTAGAAGCTTGGCGTTCTAGCTTTTTGCTCGCCTTCATCATGCTCTCAATGGTGATATTGGCGTTGTGGGCGATTCGTTTGCAACTCATCGAAAACGATTTTTTGCAAGGCAAAGGCGAAGCACGCTACTCGCGCCTGCTTGAAATCGCTGCGCCACGCGGTAAAATCTATGACCGCAACGGTGTGGTATTGGCGGCCAATGTGCCTGCACGCGCCATCTGGATTGTCCCCGAAGAAGTTCAGGCAGCAAAACCCAGCGCCACACAGCTGGCCAATTTGGCCAAACTGCTCGACATGAGCGTCAGCGACATTGAAAAAAGAATTGCCCGCGACAGCAAACAATTCGTCTATCTGCGCCGCCAAGTCAGCCCAGAAGTGGCCGACCAAATCAAAGCGCTCGGCATCAAAGGCGTCAACTCACAAAAGGAAGTCAAACGTGACTACCCGCAAGGCGAGCTGTTTGCACATTTGACAGGTTTTACCAACATCGAAGGCAAAGGCCAAGAAGCGATGGAGCTGGTCAAAGAGGACAGCATCCAAGGTGAAGCGGGCACACGCAAAGTACTGCGCGACCGACTGGGCAACGTTCTCGAAGACGAAGGCGTGGTCAAACAAGCCGAGCCAGGCCAAGACGTCACGCTGTCGTTGGACGCCCGCGTGCAATACATTGTCTTCAACGCGCTGCGCGATGTGGTCGAAGTTCAGCACGCCAAAAGCGCCTCCGCCATGGTGATCGACACACAGACGGGTGAAGTATTGGCGCTGGCCAACTACCCGACTTACGATCCCAACAATCGCTCAGGCTTAACGGGTGACTTTTTGCGCAACCGCGCATTCACCGACGTGTTTGAACCAGGCTCAACGTTCAAGCCTTTCGCCATCTCACTCGCGCTCGATGAAAAACTCATCACGCCCAGCACCATCATTGACGCGCAAGGCGGCCGCATGACCATCGGCAGCTCAACCATCAGCGACTCACATCCAAACGGTGCTCTGACCGTTGAACAGGTCATCCAAAAATCCTCAAACATCGGCACCAGTAAAATCGCACTCAAATTGGATCGCTGCGACATGTGGGGCATGTTTGACAAAGTCGGTTTTACCAAAGCTTACAAAGACATTGAGTTCCCCGGTGTTGTCAACGGCATTGTCCGCCCGTGCAAAAACTGGCAACCAATTGAACAAGCCACCATGTCTTACGGCCACGGGATTGCGGTGTCGTTGTTGCAGCTCACGCACGCGTACACCGTGTTTGCCCGCGATGGCGAGCTTGTGCCTTTAACCCTCCTCAAGCGCGCCGACAGCAAGCCCGTCGAAGGCATACGGATTTTCTCTGCGCAGACCGCGATTGCCATGCGTGGCATGATGGAAAAAGTCACCGAGCCAGGCGGTACCGCACTGAAAGCCCAAGTCATCGGCTATCGCGTCGCAGGCAAAACGGGCACCGCTTACAAAGTTGAAGGCAATGGTTACAACAAGAGCAAATACGTCGCCTCATTCGCGGGTCTCGCACCGGTGTCCAAGCCACGCATTGTGGTCGCCGTCATGGTCGATGAGCCACCACGGGGCAATCACTTCGGCGGGCAAATCGCCGCACCTGCTTTCAGTCAAATCGTTTCAGAAACATTGCGCACACTCTCTATCGCCCCCGATGCGCCCTATAAAACCTCCATCAGCACCGATGGCGACGATGTCGCGGAGGTGTTTTAATGAACACGCTCATGAAACGCGCCAACAGCCTCTCGGTCGCTCAACAACAGCACTGTGACGATGCGCTCACATGGCTGCGTGCGCGTGGACTTTCTGCGAAGTCTGGCCAACAACTCAGCAGTGATTCGCGTCAGCTCAACTCGGGCGATGTGTTTGTCGCTTATGCATTTGACGCCAACAACGACGCGCGCGACCACGCGCAGGCCGCGATTGAAAAAAATCCTGCAGCGGTGCTGTGGCAAAGCGGCCGCGCATTCGATGCCGATCTGCCACACCTTGCCGTGGAAAATTTAAACCAATACGCAGGGCACATCGCCCACGCGTATTACCAAGCGCCGTCCGATGCGATGGCCTGCATCGCCATCACGGGCACGAATGGCAAAACGTCCAGCGCACAGTGGCTCGCTCAGCTGCTCACCGCCAGCACACAAAAATGCGCCATGATGGGCACGCTTGGCGTGGGTTTTGTCGACGCCATGCGTGAGACGGGCTTCACCACACCGCAAGCGATTGAAGTGCATCGTTTGTTGCACGAAGTGCGCAACGATGGCGCACAAGCCATCGCGATGGAGGTGTCTTCACACGCACTCACACAGGGCCGTGTGAATGGCGTGGCGTTCTCCGTGGCGCTGTTCACCAATCTGTCGCGAGACCACCTCGACTACCACGGCAGCATGAGCGAATACGAATCGGCGAAGGCACAGCTGTTCACCTGGCAAGGCTTGAAAGTCGCCGTGATCAACACCGATGACGAAGCAGGCATGCGCATGGCGCAGGTTGCACAGTCTTGCGGCATTCGCGTGATCGGTTATGGCCTTGAAAATGAGCCCATCGGCTTATCGTTGTACTTGCAAGCAGGCGAGATTGACCAGTCAGGTGCGCAAACTGTTTTCACACTCAATCTGCGCGGCGAACAACAACGCATCACCAGCAGTTTGATTGGTCAATTTAACGTGATGAATTTACTCGGCGTGCTCGGCGTCATGAGCGCACTGGGCCACAACTTAAACAATGTGGCGCCGCTGTGCCACAAAATCGTCGCGGCACCCGGCCGCATGCAACGCTTCGGCGGCGACGGCAAACCTGTGGTGGTGGTTGATTTTGCGCACACGCCCGACGCATTGGAAAAAACACTGGATGCGCTCGCACCGATTGCCACACAACGCGGCGGCCGATTGATTTGCGTGTTTGGCTGTGGCGGCGATCGCGATGCGGGCAAGCGCCCACAGATGGGTCGGATCGCAGCGCGCATTGCCGACTGCGTGTGGGTGACGTCGGACAATCCACGCACCGAAAACGCCGACGGCATTTGTGCGCAGATACGCGTGGGCGTGGACGAACTGGCGAGCGACACACTCGAAGTGCATCAAGAAGTGAATCGCAAAACAGCGATTGACACCGCCATCGCCAACGCCTCTGCCAGCGACGTGATTCTCATCGCAGGCAAAGGCCATGAAGCGTACCAAGACATCATGGGTGTGAAGCACCCATACTCAGATTTAGAGCAGGTCGCTCAAGCATTGAGCCGCCTGAACCCATTGACAGAGAAAGCGTGACGGACACATGAATTCGATGATGACTCAACTCTCACAAGTCGCCACATGGACAGGCGGCACATTGGGCCAAGCCGCCGATGGCGCGTTGGCGTTTGCGCGCGTCTCGACCGACACGCGCGATGTGTTGCCAACTGATTTGTTCATCGCGCTCAAAGGCGAACGCTTTGACGCGCATGACTTTCTCGCCGAGCTAACCGAAAACCTAGTCACCGCTGTGATTGCCGAACGTGTGCCCGCAGGTTTTGCATTGCCACATATTATTGTGGCGGACACGCGCTTGGCGTTGTTGGCTTTGGCCAAACACTGGCGCGCACAGTTCGATGTGCCGCTCGCCGTCATCACAGGCAGCAACGGCAAAACCACGGTCAAAGAAATGCTCGCCGCGATTATGTGCGCCGCACACCCAGACGCGTATCTGGCCACACAAGGCAATCTAAACAACGACATCGGCCTGCCATTGACCTTGCTTAAATTACAGCAAGAACACAAAGCGGCCGTCATCGAACTGGGCATGAACCACGCGGGTGAAACCGCGCAGCTCGCACCAGTTGCCGCACCGACAGTCGCCGTGATTAACAACGCGCAACGCGAACACCAAGAGTTCATGCAAACCGTGCAAGCCGTCGCCGAAGAGCACGCCGACGCGCTCAGCGCGCTGCCCGCCAATGGCGTGGCGGTATTCCCTGCCGATGATGCGCACGCCGATATTTGGCGTGCCCGTGCCAGCGAGCGCGGCTTGACGGTGAATGATTTTTCGTTGGATGAGTCGTCCAGCGCCGCGTTCACCGCGCGCTATGAACTCGGCTTATACGCATCGACCGTTCAACTCATCACACCGCTCGGTCAATGCACCACGCAAATCAACATCCCCGGTGAGCACAATGTACACAACGCTCTCGCGGCCTGCGCGGCGGCCACCGCGATGAACATCAGCATCGTCAAAATTGCACAGGGCTTGTCCGCATTCATCCCCGCGAAAGGTCGCTTGCAAACCCACGCGCTGGCCAACGGCGTGACCCTGATTGACGACAGCTACAACGCCAATCCTGATTCTGTGCGTGCGGCGATTGACGTACTGGCAGGCAGCGCTGGCTACAAAGTACTCGTGCTGGGCGACATGGGCGAAGTCGGTGATCAAGGCGTGGCATTCCACGAAGAAATCGGTGCGTATGCGAAAACACGCGGCGTTGATGTGTTGCTCGCCACAGGTGACTTGATGCGCCACAGTGTTTCAGCCTTTGGTGCGCCGGCAAAACACTTTAGCGACGTGCTCGCCATCGTGCCAGAGCTTAAAAACGAATTGGCACGTACAGGCACTGTGACCGTACTGGTCAAAGGCTCGCGATTCATGGGCATGGAGCGCGTCATCGCGCCACTGCTCGACGATGCCAAACAACACCCTGAAATGTAAAAAGGAAAAACTATGTTACTCGAACTCGCGCGCTGGCTCGCTGCCCAAGACATACGGTTTTTTAATGTGTTTAATTACATCACATTCCGTGCGGTGCTCGCCTGTGCGACCGCATTGTTCATCGGTTTGGCGGCAGGTCCGCGTGTGATTCGCTATTTGGCCGAAATGAAATTTGGCCAAGCGGTGCGCACCGATGGCCCGCAAACGCATTTGGTCAAACAAGGCACGCCAA
>CALMCK010000041.1 GCA_937862845.1 uncultured Burkholderiaceae bacterium
GTTGACAACAGCCTGTCGGCCGCCAATCAATACGCCAAGCAGGGCGACAAACAGACCATCGTCTATCGCAACGCCAAAGAAACCGAGCGCCTGTATGAAATCCGCTACCGCGCAGGCGGCTCAAGCTACAAGGATTGGCTCGACGCCAGTGAGACGCGCCGCCAAGCCGAGCTGTCCTATCTGGCCAATCGCTACAACCAACTCATCAATCAAGTCGATGTGCGATTGGCGCTGGGCGGCTAAAACCTTTGGCTTTTCAGACGAAACAAGTGGCGCGGCGCGCCACTTTAAGCCGAATTTGAGCCAAAACCCCGCCCTATTGCACGAAATCGCGCGCAATGCTTGCGCAAACCCCAGAATCCCGCGTATGATGGCTCGAAAATTGCCTGCACATCTCTCGCATTTGCGCCGCGATGCAAGGTCTTTTTTGCACACCTATATTTTTATGACGCCGCATGACCACAGCGTTTTCCAACTTTAAGCACAAAGACAGGCACACAACATGAGCAAAACCCTCATCATCGCCGAGAAGCCATCGGTCTCAAACGACATCGCACGAGTCATCGGCGGCATGACCAAAAAAGATGATTTTCATGAAAATGACGAGTATGTCGTCGCAGCGGCCGTCGGCCATCTGCTCGAGCTCATCGTCCCAGAAGAACACGACATCAAACGTGGCAAGTGGAGTTTTAACCACCTGCCGCACATCCCGCCGCACTTCGATTTGCGCCCCATCGCGCGCTCAGAAGCCAAGCTTAAAACCCTGATTAAACTCCTCAAACGCAAAGACATCACCGCCGTCATCAACGCCTGTGACGCGGGGCGCGAGGGCGAGCTGATTTTCCGCTACATCATGCAATACACGAAAGCGAAGCAACCCTCGCAACGCCTGTGGCTGCAAAGCATGACGCCGACCGCGATTCGCGATGGTTTGGCGCACTTGCGCACCGATGAGCAGATGTTGAATCTGGCCGACGCCGCGCGCTCGCGCTCCGAGGCCGACTGGTTGGTCGGGATTAACGGCACGCGCGCCATGACCGCTTTTAACTCGAAAGACGGCGGCTTCTTTTTAACCACCGTTGGCCGCGTGCAAACACCGACACTGACCGTCGTGGTCGAACGTGAAGAAGCGATTCGTAAATTCGTCTCACGCGACTTCTGGGAAGTGCACGCAGAGTTTGTCTGTGCCCAAGGCATCTATAAAGGCCGCTGGTTCGACCCCAAATTTAAAAAAGACGAAAACGACGCCGAACGCCGCGACTCACGCCTGTGGAGTAAAATCGCCGCCAGTACCGTCGTCATGGCCTGTGAAGGTCAGAGCGGCAGCGTCACCGAAGAATCAAAACCAGCGACCCAGATGTCGCCCGCATTGTTTGACTTGACCAGTTTGCAGCGCGAAGCGAATGCGCGATTTGGATTCAGTGCGAAAAACACCCTCGGCCTCGCGCAAGCATTGTACGAAAAGCACAAAGTCCTGACCTATCCGCGTACCGATTCTAAAGCGCTGCCCGAGGACTACATCGGCACCGTCAAGCAAACCGTCGCCATGCTCAAAGAGCAAAACAACTACACACGGTTTGCCCAACAAATCGAGAAAAACGGCTGGGTCAAACCGAACAAACGGATTTTTGACAACTCCAAAATCTCCGATCACTTCGCGATTATCCCAACCCTGCAAGCGCCGAAAACCCTGAGCGAGCCCGAACAAAAGTTATACGATTTGGTCGTTAAGCGCTTCATGGCCGTGTTTTTCCCCGCCGCCGAATACCTCGTCACCACGCGCATCACGCAGGTTTCCAGCCATCATTTTAAAACCGAAGGTCGCGTCATCGTTAACGCAGGTTGGCAAGCCATTTATGGGCGTGATGAGCAAAAAGAAGACAATGTCCTCGTTGCAGTGGACGCCGACGAAAAAGTCAAAACCGACAGCGTCGATCTCGTCGGTCTCGCCACCCGCCCGCCCGCGCGCTACTCTGAAGCCACGCTGCTTTCCGCCATGGAAGGTGCGGGCAAACTGCTCGATGATGAATTCAAAGAAGCCATGAAAGGCAAAGGCCTCGGCACACCTGCGACCCGCGCCTCGATTATTGAAGGCTTATTGTTCGAGAAATATCTCATCCGCGAAGGCCGTGAAATCATCCCGACCGCCAAAGCATTTCAACTGCTCACCCTGCTGCGCGGCCTCGGCGTCGAAGAACTCACCTCCGCCGAACTCACAGGTGACTGGGAAAGCAAACTCGCGCAAATGGAGCGCGGCGAAATCAAACGCGATGCCTTCATGCGCGACGTGCACCAGATGACGCAAATCATCGTCAAGCGCGCCAAAGAATTTGACGCCAAAACCATCCCTGGTGATTACAGCACATTGACCACACCCTGCCCAAATTGCGGCGGCGTCATGCAAGAAAACTACCGCCGCTTCGCCTGCGAGAAATGCGAATTCTCCATGTCCAAAACGCCGGGCGGGCGTACTTTTGAAATACCAGAAGTCGAAGACCTTTTGACCAACCGAACCACCCCACTGCTGCAAGGCTTCCGCAGCAAAATGGGCCGACCATTCGCCGCCATTTTGCGCATTGTCGAGGACAAAGAATCCCCTGCAAACTATAAAATGGAATTTGATTTTGGCCAAAGCTCGGACGACGACGAAGTGCCTGATTTCTCCACCATGCAAAGCGTCGGCCCTTGCCCAAAATGCCAATCGCGCGTTTTTGATGTCGGCACGCGCTACGCTTGCGAAAAAAGCTTCGGCGCAGACAAAACCTGCGATTTCCGTTCGGGTAAAGTGATTTTGCAACAAGAGATTGCCACTGAACAAATGGCCAAACTGCTCAACACCGGCCGCACCGACCTGTTCACCAGCTTCAAATCTGCGCGCACCGGCCGCATGTTTAAAGCCTATCTCGTCAACACCGCAGGCAAAGTCGGCTTCGAGTTTGAAGCCAAAGCGCCCAAAGCAGACAAAGCCGCGGGTAAAACCACCAAAGCCAGCAAGGCCGCTGCAAGCGATGACAAACCCGCCAAAGCCGCAGCCAAGAAGCCCGCCGCTAAAAAACCCGCCGCCAAAAAAGCAGCGGTGAAAAAACCCGCTGCGAAAAAAGCGCCTGCAAAAGCTAAAGCTAAAGCGGCCGTGGTGAAAGACGACGATGTGCCGTTTTAAGCCCGTTGGCTGGTGACATAAAAATACGGAGCCAATGGCTCCGTATTTTTATGTGCGAGATAGAAGTTCGATACTGGCATGGGGGATGGCCGCCATCTGTATCGAGCACTCAGATGATTTCTGGGCGTTTAGACGTTGAACAAGAAGTTCAGCACGTCGCCGTCTTTCACCACATATTCTTTACCCTCTGCGCGCATTTTGCCCGCTTCTTTCGCGCCTGCTTCGCCTTTAAACGCGATGAAATCGTCAAAGGCAATGGTTTGGGCGCGGATGAAGCCGCGCTCGAAGTCGCCGTGAATCACGCCCGCCGCTTGTGGTGCGGTGTCGCCGACGTGAATCGTCCATGCGCGAACTTCTTTGACACCTGCGGTGAAGTAAGTTTGCAGGCCGAGCAAACTGTAGCCTGAGCGAATCACACGGTTTAAGCCGGGCTCATCCAAACCCATTTCTGATAAAAACATGCCTTTTTCATCGTCCTCTAAACCGCTGATTTCCGCTTCAATCGCGGCACAGACGGCGACGACGGGGGCGTTTTCTTTTTCGGCGTAGGCGCGCACGATGTCGAGGTGTGGGTTGTTCTCGAAGCCATTTTCGAGGACGTTGGCGACATACATGGTGGGTTTGGCGGTGATGAAGCAGTATTGTTTGATGAGCGCGAGCTCTTCTGCGTCCAGACCTGCGCTGCGGATGGCTTTGGCTTCGTTCAATACTGGGATGATTTTTTCGAGCACCGCGACGACTTTGACGGCGTCTTTGTCGCCTGAGCGGGCGAGTTTTTGATGGCGGTGCAGGCCTTTTTCGGCGGACTGCAAGTCGGCGAGCGCGAGCTCGGTGTTGATGACTTCGATGTCGTCAATCGGTGAAATTTTACCCGCGACGTGAATCACGTTGTCATCGTCAAAGCAGCGCACGACGTGGGCGATGGCATCGGTTTCGCGGATGTTGGCGAGAAATTTATTGCCCAATCCTTCACCTTCGGCGGCACCAGCGACCAGACCTGCGATGTCGACGAACTCGACAATCGCGGGCTGCATGCGTTGTGGGTTGACGATTTTGGCCAACTCGTCCATGCGCGCATCGGGCACTTCGACAATGCCGACATTCGGCTCGATGGTGCAAAATGGATAGTTTTCAGCGGCAATGCCCGCTTTGGTCAGCGCGTTGAAAAGGGTTGATTTACCGACATTGGGTAGGCCGACGATGCCGCATTTTAAACTCATGATGGTGTCCTGAAACGTGTGTGTTTGTGTGAAAAGCGAAAGCCGTTATTATAACGGCTTTGTGCGTGTGGCTTTGATGTTTAAATACTATTTGCGGCCAATGCGGCTTGCGCCACGGCATCCGTCGCGGGGTATGACCAGCCTTCGTTGGCGGCGTCGGCGACCCATTCGCGGATGTAGGGGTCGAACCAAACCGTGTGTAAATAGGCGGAGCACACGTCGTCGAGCTCAATGCCATAAGAATTGAAACGCATGACAACAGGTGCGAAAAACGCATCGGCGGCGCTCCATTTGCCAAACAACCATGGGCCGAGGTGGCCATAAGTCGCGCGGCAGTCGCGCCAAATCGCACAGATGCGCTCGATGTCGGCGGCGCATGCGAGGCTGGGAGTGAGTTTGACGCGGACGTTGCAGTTCATCGGCATTTCGCTGCGCAGCGCGCCAAAGCCGCTGTGCATTTCGGCGCTGACAGCGCGTGCGTAGGCGCGCATGATGTGATCGACAGGCCAGACGCCGAGTGCGTATTCGTGTAAGTATTCGGTGATGGCGAGGGTGTCCCACAGCGCCACGTCTTCGTTGATGATGACGGGGACTTTGGCGGCGGGCGAGAACTGAAGCAGCACGGCGCGCGTGTCTGAGTTGCCCAGTGGCACGATGACCTCGTTGAACGGCATGCCGATGGATTTGAGCAGCCAC
>CALMCK010000042.1 GCA_937862845.1 uncultured Burkholderiaceae bacterium
CAAATCCATGCTGTCCGAAGCAAATGGCAACACCGTAAAGTCTCCAACATCGACACGCATAATCTCGTGTCTGTCTTGGCCGTGGTGGTGCGCTTCGCCGAGCTCGACCGCCCAGCGCTCGGAGCAGCGGTTGTGTTGCAAGGCGTGGATGCGCTGGTTTTGTCCCAATTGCGCCGCATAAAATCCAAACGCATCGGCGACCCAAACGTCGAGCACGCTTTGCGTCCATGCGGTAACATAACAGCCTGCGACGCCTTGCCAGCTGTGGGTGTGTTCTGTATTCATTTTAAGGTCAATATGTATCAACTCGTACCGATTCCGATACTCGATGACAACTATGTGTGGTTGTTGCGCGATGATGTGCATGCGTGGGTTGTGGATCCAGGCGATGCGCGTCCTGTCCGCGATTATATCGTGCAACACGGTTTAAAGTTGGCCGATATCCTCGTGACACACCACCACCACGACCATGTGAACGGGATTCCCGAGCTGCTGCCGATGCTGACTGGCCGTGTGATCGGCGCGTCAAAGCGGCCTGTGGCGAATATGCGGATTTCAGAGTTGGTTGCCGTGGGCGACGAGTTCACCCTGAGTTTTAGTGATTTAAGCGTTCGTGTCTTGGACACGTCGGGCCACACCTTCGACCAAGTGGCTTATCTGATTCAAGACGCGCTGGCCGAGCCACTGCTGTTTTGCGGCGATGCGATTTTCAGTGCGGGCTGCGGGCGAATCTTCGACGGCACAATGCAGGATTTTTATCAAACCATGCAGCGTATCGATGAGCTGCCGCCACAAACCATTCTCGCCTGCACACACGAATACACACTGGCCAATTTGGCATTCTG
Organism: uncultured Burkholderiaceae bacterium; assembly: GCA_937862845.1. GTDB lineage: Bacteria > Pseudomonadota > Gammaproteobacteria > Burkholderiales > Burkholderiaceae > Hydromonas. Next base: position 846 of record CALMCK010000042.1, read on the forward strand.
CCTCGCGCTCAACCCCACACACGAAGCCACTCAAGCCCATCAAAATCAGGTAAAATACGCACGCGCGCTGGGGCAGCCGAGTTTGCCCACCACGCTCGTCACCGAGCGCATGATTAACCCCTATCTGCGCAGCCTGCACATGGATGCAGATTGGCTGGCCGCCTTAAACTCACACGGCGCCAACGCCACCACCGCCTTTGAGGCATTTGCCGCCACGCGCACACTCAAAGACAGCTTTAAAACCTCATCTTAGCCTTGATGAACCACAGGACCGATATGTTACAAAAACTCTTTAAAATCAAACGCATCACAGCCACTTTGGCAGCATTGTTTAACGAGCGCAACGCCAAACTCGCCGCCATCAGTGCCGCCGCAGTGCTCATGACCGCCTGCGCATCAAACGGTGGCTCGACTGTGTCTCAATCGAAAACCCCAAAAATAAGCCAAAGAGCCCATTCATCAGACATCTGGGAGCGCGTGCGCAACGGCTATCAAATGCCCGATTTATACAACTCTGAAGTCACCAAAAAAGAAGACTACTACGCGCAACGCGCCGACTACATGGGGCGCATGGCGACGCGTTCGGGCGACTTCATGTACCTCATCATGAACGAAGTCGAGCGACGCAACATGCCCAGCGAAATCGCCCTTTTGCCTTTCGTTGAGTCCGCTTTCGTCACCACCGCCAAGTCGCCAGTCAAAGCCGCTGGTCTGTGGCAGTTCATGCCCGCCACAGGTAAAGACTTCGCGCTCCAACAAAACCACTACGCCGATCAACGCAACGACGTCGTCGCTTCCACCGATGCCGCATTGACCTATCTGCAACGCCTGCACGATTTATTTGGCGACTGGCAGCTCGCCCTCGCCGCATACAACTGGGGTCAGGGCAATGTCGGTAAAGCCGTGCGCAGCAACATCGCCTCAGGCGGCTCAGGCACTTATTCCGAAATCAGAATGCCGCTGGAAACCCGCCAATACGTGCCCAAATTGCAAGCGATTAAAAACATCGTCAACAACCCTGCCCAATACGGCATCACCCTGCCAAAAATCGAAAACAGCCTGCGCAATGAAGCCGTCACCGTCACCCGCGACATCGACATCAGCACCGCCGCCAGCATTGTGGGCATGAGCATTGATGAGTTCACGACCATCAATCCCGCTTACAAAAAATCAATCATCGTCGCCTCGCTCGGCAGTAAAATCCTTGTCCCAGCCAATCGTGCCGACAACCTGCGCAATGCATTCAAAGACCGCTCGCGCCAATTGGCCAGTCTCACCACGTATTCAACCTACAACACCGAAGCACTCAATGACATCGCCAGTCGCTACAACACCAGCACAGACAACCTGCGCTCACTGAACAACATCCCTTACGATCACGACTATGTCAAGGCAGGCTCAGCCATACTCGTCCCGCGCAACAATCGCTCCGACGACATTCCCTATCAAGCACTCACGGCAGGACTCTCCACCACATCAAGCGGTTTTGGCCTCGCCACAGACTATGTCGAACAAGAAAACATCACCATCGCCAGCAATGACACAGTCGACCGCTACGAGCACGACAACATCGTCAAAGACAACAACAGCGGCTTGAGCTACACCGCCCTCAACGTACCGAAAAGTTCCTCAGAAAATCTGGGCGCACTGATCAACAACAGCCCACGCCTCAACGACCCTGTGCGCACAACAACGACCACCGTCGCCAGCACAGCCACCACATCGGTCAACCAAAACAGCTACATCGCCCCCATCACACCGTCGAGCCTATCACCCGACGCGTTTAAAACACTTGCCAGCACTGCTCAAACCGACACGCCAGTTGTCGCTTCAGCCAGCACCAACGTCGTTGCGCCCGTGATTGAAAAAATCGCAGAGCCCGTCAAGGTGGCGGAACCGATTGTCGCAATCGCCGCCACCAGCACCGCCGCGCCCATCGTTGAAAAAGTCGCCGAACCGATTCTCGACACCATCACGGCCAGCGCATCAGAACCCACCATCGCACCTGAAGTGGCTCAAGCCATTCCAGCGGCCGCATACACCCCAGAAACAGCCGTCACAACTGCATTTAGCAACCCACCCGTGGCCGACTCAGGCACCATCGCCCCAGCCAAAGCGGCTCAAGTCAAAGCCGCCAACACCGCCACCGCCAGTGTCGCCAAAGTCAACTACAGCCCAAAACCCGCAAGCAAACCAAGCAAACCGGTCGCGCCTTTGGCTAAAAAACCAGCCATCAAACAAACCACTGCGACCAACAAAAAAACCAGCACCGCGCTGGTCAAACCCACAGCCAAAACCAGCAAAGCGGCCACCACAAAACCAAGCATCAAAGCCCCCACCAAGCCGAGCAACAACAAAGCCTCAAGCAGCAAAACCACCTCAAAAATCACGGTGAAAGGCAACACGGCCAAAACCAGCACCACTACGACAGACAAGACAAAAAGCAAAACCAAAATTATCTTGCCGCTCAAAAAAGGCGCTAAAAAATAGCACGACCGTCGCTTAGATTTTTTATAAAATCAAGCGACCCACCCACACATTGACGTACAATCACGCAGCCCAACACGTCTCTCGGTGCACACAAACCCTACCGAGCGACTCAAAAACACAAAAAACCAAGGAGAAAAACATGGCATTTTTAAAAGGCAAACGCATCCTCATCACAGGTCTGCTCTCAAACCGCTCCATCGCCTATGGCATCGCACAAGCCTGCCACCGTGAAGGCGCAGAACTCGCATTCACCTATGTTGGCGAGCGATTCAAAGACCGCATCAGCGATTTCGCCAAAGAATTTAACTCCGAACTCATTTTCGACTGTGACGTCGGTAACGACGAGCAAATCGCCGCAGTCTTCACCGATTTGGCCAAAACATGGGCCAGCCTCGACGGCCTCGTGCACGCCATCGGCTTCGCACCGCGCGACGCCATATCAGGCGACTTCCTCGACGGCCTCTCTCGTGAAGGCTTCAAAATCGCCCATGACATCTCAGCATATAGCTTTCCAGCATTGGCCAAAGCCGCGCAACCCATGCTCACGGACAAAGCCGCATTATTAACATTGACCTACCTCGGCTCAATGCAAGTCGTGCCCAACTACAACACCATGGGCTTGGCCAAAGCCTCGCTCGAAGCCTCGGTGCGCTACCTCGCTAACAGCATGGGTAAAAAAGGCGTGCGCGTCAACGGCATCTCCGCAGGCCCGATTAAAACCCTCGCCGCCTCAGGCATCAAAGGTTTTAGCAAAATCCTCAACTTCGTCGAAGCCAACGCCCCACTGCGCCGCAACATCACCATTGAAGATGTTGGCAATTCCTCTGCATTCTTGTTGTCAGATCTCTCAAGTGGCATCACAGGTGAAATCATCTACGTCGATGGTGGCTTTAGCCATGTGGTCGGCGGCATGGGTTTTGATGACGTAGAGGAATAACACCGCTCGTCATTTCAATGACAAACAAAGAAATAAAAAAATCGCCGATGGTTTCATCGGCGATTTTTTATCGTAGCGCAACAAGTGCTCCTCACAACTCAACCTTAAAACAACGCTTAAAGTTTTCCGTGGTCACGCGCCCGACTTCCTCGACGCTCACGCCTTTAATCTGCGCGATGCGCTCGGCGACGTGCATGACCCATGCGGGTTGATTGGTGCGCCCTCGGTGCGGCACGGGCGCGAGGTAAGGTGAGTCGGTTTCGATGAGGATGCGCTCGAGCGGCACGTATTCGGCGCATTCATGCACGGTTTTGGCATTTTTAAAACTGACAATGCCTGAAAATGAAATGTAAAAATTCAAATCCAACGCGGCTTGCGCGACTTCGCGTGTCTCGGTGAAGCAGTGCATGACACCGCCGACGTCTTGCGCATTTTCTTCTTTCATCAGCCGTATGGTGTCGTCTTGGGCATTGCGTGTGTGGATGATGAGCGGTTTGTTTGTGAGATTGGCGGCGCGGATGTGGTTGCGAAAACGCGCGCGCTGCCATTCCAAATCACCTTCGAGTCTAAAGTAGTCCAAGCCTGTCTCGCCCGTGGCGATGACTTTGGGGTGTTGCAGCATGGTGACCAACTCATCGACGGTCGGCTCGTGCACGTCATGATAATCAGGGTGTGTGCCGACTGAGCCGTAGATGTGGGGATAGGTTTCGATGATGTGCTGGATGCGTGACCAGTCTGACACGTCGACGCTGATGGCGAGTGCGTGGGTGACACGATTGGCTTGCATGTTTGCCAATAAATTCGGCAAATCATTCATGAGTTCGGGAAAGTCGATGTGACAGTGGGAATCGATGTACATGTGAATATTGTGTGTTTAAGCGGTTGGGGTGATGTTTAGTGCAAAAAACGGAAGGCTGGGTAGATCAGGCCTTAAAGCCCGTCATTCCCGCATGGGTTGGCGGGAATGACGGTGGTTTGGCTCAACGTTTGCTGCGTTGTCGGCTGCTGCGCGATGGTTTGGCGTCGGCGCGTTCGTCGCGCTTGCCTGATTTTTTGGCTGCCTCAGTTTTTGATTTCGTGTCACTGCGAGGGTTTGAGCCAGAACCGCCACGACCGCCACGCGTGCCTTTGCCGCTGGTGCCGTCGGGCAAGACCAAAACAAAATCAACGCGACGCGTGTCCGAGTCCACACCCGCAATTTTGACTTTGACTTCGTCATTCAGTCGATAAACCGCGCCTGATGCGCGACCACGCAGGCACATGGCGGCGTCATCGAACTCAAAATAATCAGAACCAAGCTCAGAAATATGAATCAAACCATCGACATACACGTCGGTGAGTGTGACGAATGCGCCGAAGTTTGTGACCGATGAGATTTTACCAGGCATGACTTCGCCGACAAACTGCTTCATGTATTCGCACTTGAGCCATGCCATGACGTCGCGTGATGCTTCGTCCGCACGGCGCTCGCACATCGAGGCGTGATCGCCGAGGCTGACCCAGACGGCGTGGCTCGCGTCCTTTTTGCCTTTTTGTTTTTCCAATTGATTGAGCGCTTCGTCTGGCCACGGTTTCTTTTTGCGCGTGTCTTCGAGCAATGGAATTTGCTCGGTCATCGGCGTGTAGCGTTGACCATTCAATATTGATTTAATCGTGCGGTGCACGAGTAGGTCAGGGTAGCGGCGAATCGGTGAGGTGAAATGCGTGTACGCAGGGTAAGCGAGGCCGAAATGACCGAGGTTGTCAGGCGCATAAACCGCTTGCTGCATAGAGCGCAACATCAGGGTTTGCAGTGTCTGCGCATCGGGACGGCCGACCACTTGACGCATGACGGCAGCATAGTCGGACGGCGTTGGCTTGTCGCCACCGCCCATGCGGATGCTGGCCAGTGCGAGGCTTTTGCGCAGGGCTTCGAGTTTTTCTGGGGTTGGGCCTTCGTGGTTGCGGTACAGACAGTTGCGATCGCTCGATTCGATGAATTCGGCGGCGCAGACATTGGCGGCGAGCATGCACTCTTCAATCAATCGATGTGCATCGTTGCGCGTGCGTGGCAAAATTTCTTTGATTTTGCCGTTTTCATCAGCGACCATGTAAGTTTCAACGGTTTCAAACTCCATTGCGCCTCGTTTTTCACGGGCAGCCAATAGGGTTTTGTACAGCGCATACAAGCTGTGAATCTGTGGCGCAAGCGGTTTGAAGTTGTCATTGATGTGGCCTGTGCCTTGGTCAATAAACTCCCAAACTTGGTTGTACGTCAGTCGAGCTGCTGAATGCATAACCGCCTCGAAAAACTGGTACGCCGTGACTTGGCCATCCAAATCAACCATCATGTCGGCCACCATGCACAGGCGTTCGACGTGCGGATTGAGCGAGCACAAACCGTTCGATAATTTTTCTGGCAACATCGGCACGACGCGGCGCGGGAAATACACGCTGGTCGCGCGGGTCAGTGCGTCTTCGTTCAGCGGCGTTTTGTCTTTGACATAATGACTCACGTCGGCAATCGCAACGAGCAAGCGATAGCCTGTGATTTTGCGCCCCGTTTTGACAGGTTCACAATACACCGCATCGTCAAAATCACGCGCGTCTTCACCGTCAATCGTCACCAGCGGCACATCGCGTAAATCCACGCGCCCCGCCCATTCCGCTTCACTCACTGTGTCGGCCAGCTTCGCGACCTGTTGCTCAGTGCGGTCAGAGAACACATGCGGCACGTCGAATTTTCGCACCGCGATTTCGATTTCCATGCCCGCATCGTCAGAATTGCCCAACACTTCAAGCACGCGCCCCGTCGGCATCGAGTGCTCATCGCCGTAAGCCTTCAGACCAACCACAACGATTTGATTCGCCAACGCACCCGCCAGCTCATCAGCCGCCACCAAAATATCCGTGCGCAAACGCACATCATCGGGTGAAACCAGCCAAACACCACTCTCATTGAGTAAACGCCCCACCACTTGGCTAAACTTGCGTTGCGTCACCTCAACCACTTCGCCCTCTCGTTTGCCATTGCGCGCCGTGCCTGTGATGCGCACTGTAATCGTATCGCCATGCCACGCACCGCGCATCTGGCGCTCAGCGATGAACACATCCTCGCCATCATCATTGATGAGAAAGCCGTAGCCG
>CALMCK010000043.1 GCA_937862845.1 uncultured Burkholderiaceae bacterium
CTGAATCACATTGCCCAACGAATCACCGACCAGTAACACATCGACGTGGTGGGTGTCGAGCAAAGCCGAAAAAGATGCGTCATAGCAGGTCAGCATGGCGATTTTTTCGCCTGATTTCTTCATCTCAAATAACGTCGTGAGGGAGATGGGCTTGATGGGTTTGGCATCGACAGATGGCGCGGCGGCGTTGCCGTAAGCGGCTTGGGTCATGGGTGTCCTTTTAAAAGTTCAATTGCTTTTGTGCTAAAGAAGTCGCACTTTTATCTAATCATCGATTAAATCGTAGGCAGCGTTTTTAAGTCCGCCATCCTCAAACGAAATCATGTTGCGCTAATGGCGGGCTTAAATGCACCGCCCTACGCTATTTTTTCACATGTTTGTGACGCGATGTTGGGCAACAGTTTTTGCAAAAACTGATTTTGATGCGCGGCATTTTGCCACACCAAATCAGGCGAAATCTCTGCCAAAGGCCGCAGCACAAACGCCCGCTCTTGCATCCGAGGATGCGGCACAGTCAAACGTTCGTCGTGCAACACAATGTCATCGTACAACAATATGTCCAAATCCAATGTGCGCGGCGCGTTTTGATGCGTGCGTTCGCGCCCGTGACTGCGTTCGATGTGCTGTAAGGCATCGAGCAGCTGGTGTGGTGTGAGTGCGGTGGTCAGCTCGGCGACGGCGTTGATGTAGTCGGGACCGTCGGCGTTCGCGCCGAACGGCGGGCTGCGGTAGAGTGAAGATTTTTTCACCAGCGTCGTCTGCGGCAGTTGTGCGATCTCATCAAACACCGCGCGCAGTGTCGCTTGTGCGTCACCGAGATTGGCGCCGAGGGCGATGTAGGCAGTGCTGACGGTATCGGCGTGGTTCATTCGCGCTTATTCCGTGCTTGGGTTTTCGCTGGCCGTTTTATTTGCGCCGCTGTTGGATTTGCGGCGACGGCGTTTGCGTTTGACGGGGTCGGCTTGGCCGGTGATGGGGTTGACGTTGGCACGTGGTGAGTTGCGCAAGTCGGCAATCATTTGTTCACGCTGGGTGTGTGACGCGTCATACAAATCGCCCCACCATGTCGCCACAGGCAAGCCTGCTTCGCCAAGGTGGTCCAATTGGGCGCGCAACAATAAAAAATCATACGCCGCACGGAAGCGCGGGTGGCCAATCAAGCCTGCGATGGAGCGCGGTAAGCGACGCTCAAGGCGTGGCTGCAAGCTCCAAATGTCGCGCATGTCGGACATGAAGCGTTTGGTGATGGTGACTTGGTCGTTGTGCTGGTTGATGACTTCGTTGATGGCTCTGTCGAGCGCAATCATTTGTGGCTCGGTTTTTTGGTAAAACGTCCAGCGCTCTTCGATTTTTGGCCACATCAATGCCGCGAATAAAAAACCTGGGGAGATGGATTTGTCCGCATTCACCCGTGCATCGGTCTGCTCGAGCATGGCATGTACCCATGTCGCGCCTTTCTCTGTGTCCATGACATCGGCGAGAACGGGCATTAAATACTCGGTGAAATCGTGGTCTTGCAAGGCATCCAAACTCGCATTGGCGTGACCGGTCGTGAAAAACTTTAAGGTTTCATCAAACAAGCGCGCTTGCGGGATATTGCCCAACAAGGGTTTGCATTCATCCATCGCATCGAGCGTCGCCGCATCGACGTCAAAGCCGAGCTTGGCCATGAAGCGCAACACACGCAACATGCGCACAGGGTCTTCGCGAAAGCGCGTGATCGGGTCGCCGATGATGCGCAGCGTCTGGTCGCGCAAATCGTCCACACCACCATGATAATCGAGCACCACTTGTCGCTTGGTGTCGTAATACAGCGCGTTGACCGACAAATCACGGCGCACCGCATCGTCCTGCAACGTGCCGAACTGATTGTCGCGCAACACACGCCCGTGTGCGTCGGTGTCTTGATTGTCCGTATTGGCCGAGCGGAATGTCGTCACCTCAATCAAATCGCGGCGATGCGGCACATGGACAATCCGAAAACGGCGGCCGATGATGCGCGCGCGGCGGAATAATTTCACCACTTGCTCGGGCGTGGCATTGGTCGCCACATCAAAATCCTTCGGCTGCAAACCTTCCATCAAATCGCGCACCGCACCACCGACGATGTAGGCTTCAAAGCCAGCCTCTGCCAAGGTTTGCGTGACCATCATCGCGGCTTCCGAGATGTACTTGGGGTTGATGCCGTGTTTTTTGGCAGGATACGCATTCGCCTTGTGGCTGACAGGCGTTTTGGCTTTTTTCAGCGCCTTTTTTTTCGCTTCGCGTGAGCCCGAGGGGGCTTTCACAGCGTCTTTATTTTTTGGCGTGAGTAATTGCTTGATAAATTTGGTGATCATGTTTTTCTTTGGTAAAACGGTGAGGCATGACTGTACCATTTAAGGGCGAATGGCGCAATCTGACAGCGTTTTATTCCATCGAAACAAACACATCGGACCGGCCATACAGACCCATCTGTGCCAAAACTGCATTTGCCCACACCACCCACCACATCGCCCACATTTGATGGGTCAAGAAATGCGCTCCTTGAGCCACCCGAAACACCCCCAGCACGCTGCCGAGCAACACACCATAAATCAAAAATGCCCGTGGGCGCAAGTAGCACGGCGTGACAACATAGCCAGAGCGCAAGCGAGCATCCCACACATTGGGCGGCCAACCGCCCATAAAACAAAAAATCAGCAGCGAAAACCCACCCGTGGCATGGCCCGCAGGCCAACACGCCATTTGCGCAGCACCCCATGGTTTTAGCGCCAACAAATCGGTGTACGGCCACGCCCCACCAAAATCAGTCAAACTCCAAGGGCAGGCCTGATTGCTCCAACGTTTCAAACAAAACACCAGCACTTCGAGTGCCGCCACCGCCACCAATGCGCGTGCCCATCGCTGCCAGACACTACGTTGAAAAGTGTTCAAGCCGTGTCGCCGCCACAAGATCCAGCCGAACACCAGTTGAATCAATGAATACCGAGGAATCAACAACAACAGGTTTCTACAGCCCACATGCACCACACGCTCTACCCAACCATTGTTTGGCCTGAAATACAATTG
>CALMCK010000044.1 GCA_937862845.1 uncultured Burkholderiaceae bacterium
ATAAAATGCTCATCCTCGGCGGCGGCATCATCGGTCTCGAAATGGGCACGGTTTACTCATCACTCGGCGCACGCCTCGACGTCGTCGAAATGATGGACGGCCTGATGCAAGGCGCGGACCGCGACCTCGTTAAAGTTTGGCAGAAGTACAACGAAAAACGCTTTGACAACATCTACATCAACACCAAAACCGTCGCCGTCGAAGCGCGCGAAGACGGCATCTGGGTCACGTTCGAGAAAGCCAACGACAAATCAACAGCACCCGCAGAGCCACAACGCTACGACATGGTGCTCGTCGCCGTCGGCCGCTCACCGAACGGCGCACTCATCGGCGCAGACAAAGCTGGCGTGCCAAATGATCGCGGCTTCATCAGCGTTGACGCGCAAATGCGCACCGCCGTCCCGCACATCTTCGCCATCGGCGACATCGTCGGCCAACCCATGCTCGCGCACAAAGCCGTGCACGAAGCCCACGTCGCCGCCGAAGCCGCATTCGGTGAAAAATCATTCTTCGACGTGCGCCAAATCCCAAGCGTCGCCTACACCGACCCCGAAGTCGCATGGGCAGGCATGACCGAAGACACCGCCAAAGCGCAAGGCCTCAAAATCGGCAAAGGCGTATTCCCATGGGCCGCCTCTGGCCGCGCGATCGCCAACGGCCGCGACGAAGGCTTCACCAAACTCATATTTGACGCAGACACAGGCCGCGTCATCGGCGGCGGCATCGTCGGCACAGGCGCAGGCGATTTGATTTCTGAAGTGTGTTTGGCGATTGAAATGGGCGCAGACGCGGTCGATGTCGGTAAAACCATCCACCCGCACCCAACCCTCGGCGAATCGGTCGGCATGGCGGCAGAAGTGTTTAAAGGACACTGCACGGATTTACCGCCGCAGAAGAAAAAGTAATTCGATTTATAGCCTGTCGCGCCGCATTGTTCAATCCAATCGGCCTGATATGCCGAACTCAAAAGCGCCCTGAATATGGTTTCATCAGGGTTTAATGAATAAAAAACAAGGATATGCGGCGAAATGGAAACAGAATATCAGTGTGTTTCGCCGCATATCCTACGTTAGGCCTGACAGGATGCACCGCCTCATGCGCACGAAACAATCCATACTGTAACGACTGCGCGAGGTCTTTGAACTCGTGGAGTCATCAGAGACAGACGCTGATGCCAGAACGGCAATCAGGCGAAGCCATGCCCGGACCTATTTTGGGACGATCACATTGAGCGCAGGCTATTGCACATCGAACGCGAGAACCGCAGCTTGGCAGATCGCCCAGTAAGCCGGTGCCGATTTAGCGAGGAAGACAGTAGCCGAGTTATCGACTTTATGACCGGCAGAGGCCCGGCGGAACGCGCAAAGGGGATTCAATTCCTGTCGCAGTGGATCGGCGCAACCGAAAAACTCACCATTGCGGATCCATATTTTGTCAAGGGTTCCGGTTCCATTTCGGAGGTTGATTACACGGATTCACTAAGCTCATTGCTTCCAAGCTCCTTAAAGACCCTCGAACTATTCGTCGGTCCCAAAACGACCAAGTACCGAAAGCAGAGTGTTGCAGTTTGGCTAAATGCTTATTGCAATCAGCACGGCATTGCTCTATCGGTTTTTAATCAAAATGAAATTCATGATCGAGTTTGGATTTCCAATGAAGACAAGGCACTAGTGGTTACTGCTTCATTTAATGGAATTGGAAACAAGTGCGCCTTTTTTCTACCGCTAGACCCGGCCGACACCGACAGCTTCAACGCCGAGCTTCAAAGAATACGCAGTTCGGTCACGTCCACAGGTCAGGCCTAACCATTCGTTCAGCCGGAAGTTTTGCCCGGTCTTGGGTTTGGGCATCATTTCATTCTTGCCCAAACCCAAGCCCGGTCAAAACTCCGGTTAACTCAAACATTAGGCATCGTAGGAGACTCTGTGCAACTCGTTACAACCAAAGACCAAATCGTAGCCAACATAGTCCTGTTTGAGAACTATCAGTCAAGCTCGAACCCCGTTCATCGGAGCTACTTCTGTGAAAGGCTTCGTCTTGGCAAGATATTTGTCTTCGCCGTTAATGACGGAAGGCCATTCTTCTGTCCAAGCCGCTTTGCTGGCTACGAAAACTGTACTGTTGAGAAGCATCAAGCTTTTTCCTTCAAAAACGGATCAATTACAACGCCGGCGATCACGAGACTTTTAGGAGCTGCCGCTGAGGACAACGAGGCCGAAAAGACCTACCTCGCCCTTTGCTCGAAACTCGGGCTCACACCTTCGGCACAGACCAGGACGTACTGGCGCATCGAGTTGCCCCAGAGCACAGCAAGCGGTCGAGTTTCTCCCGGTGAACCCGGATTTCCAGATGAAGTGGATAAGTTTGTTGAGGGCGCTACTAAGCGCGTCTTGGTCAATGCCTATGAAAGAAGTCCGCTGGCAAGGTTGGCTTGTCTGGTTCATCACGGCTACAACTGCAGCGTTTGCGACTTTAATTTTCAGGCTGCGTATGGTTCGATCGGCGCTAAGTTCATCCATGTTCATCACCTTACGCCAATTTCGACTGTCGCTGGTCAACACAAGATCAATCCAGTCACCGAAATGCGTCCTGTCTGCCCGAACTGTCATGCAATGCTACACAAGAGTGATCCTCCATTCACCATAGAAGAACTTCAACAAGTCATGCAGAACATCAACGATACCTAACTCCTCATTCCAGCGAAAATCGATGGGGTAAAATCGATGGGGTCAGATTCGATTGATTTCATTGCGTATTCCAATATACTTTCGCTGCCCCGCTGCGGGGCGGCTTAACTCAGGCGTTAGACCTCAAAGGAGAAATTTGGAAATGAAATTACCTATTACAGGAGATTGCGCGTGCGGAGCCATTCGCTACGAGTGCCAGCAAGAGCCTGTCGCGATGCTTAACTGCCAATGCCAAGACTGCCAGCGTTCGAGCGGTGCACCGTTTGCGTCGGGCGTGGTTGTCGCAACGCGTAACCCGCACAACCGTGGCCTGCCATGAGCGCAGCGTCGTCATACGCATGGGGTTGATTTTTATACGCGCTTTCGTACGATGATGGAAAAACGCTAACGTATTTATACAGGCTTCACCATCGCTCGATTTGAGCGCTAAAACCCCCAGCACATTTCAACCTTAATTCAAAGTCACCTTCCCGCTCATCACCGAATTCATCGCGTTAAACCTTTGTTCAAATCATCCACTTTAAAATGATGGGTGATCAGTGGGCTGATGTGGAGGCCCGATTGAATGAGGGCGACCATTTTGTACCATGTCTCAAACATTGCTCGGTGAACGAGGCCAATAATTTCCAACCCTTTAAATATCACTTGATTGCAGTCGACAGCAGTGTGTGACTGCGGGATGCGAGCAGGGCGGTTTTGTTGTCGTGGTTCATTTGTTCGAGCTTGTGGTGTAGTGCGTTTGTTTAGGTGGTAGGCAGATGCTTGCGTTACAGCCACACCGCAACTGCGCAGTACACGGTCAGCAGCACAATCGCGCCGTTGATGCCGCGCGCCAGTGCGGGGCGGTGCATGAGTTTTTGCAACAGCGCGCCGCCTTGCACCCATGTGCTGCAACACAGAAAGTTAACGATGATGAACACCGCTGTGGCGATGGAGGTGTTGAGCCAGATGTGGCCGTTGTCGGGTAAGTAGGCGGCGGGCACGGTTAAGCCCATGACCCATGCTTTGGGGTTGACGTATTGGAACAGCGATGCTTGAATGAATGTCATCGGGCGGGCGCTGGCGGCGTTGCGGTTGTGCTTGAGGATGGGTTCGGCGAGTGCGTCGGCAGCGGGCAGCGCGCCGTTTTTCCACAGCTTAAATGCGAGCCAAAGCATGTAGGCGCAGCCTGCGATTTTCAATGCGTCTTGCGCGTGCGGTACGCGCCAAAACACACCCGCGATACCGAAGCAACATAAAGCGAGCATCAAACCAAAACCCAGGCTCACACCGAGTAAATGAGGCAATGTCCGTGGCGCGCCGAAGCGTGCACCTGAGTAGAGCAGCATCAGATTGTTTGGGCCCGGAGTGATGGAGGACACAAATGCGAATCCAATCAATGCAAGTAGGCTGGCGGAGGTGAAGTAAAAGAAGTTTCCCATGTATATCCAATTTAAATTTAAATCAAATTAAAACATCAAGTTCGCGTGGGAAGGATGCGATTGGTTGGCATTTTTTTACCGATGAACGCGACCGCCACCACCGCTATTGCAAATACAATCGTGACCACGTCGATGCTCTCACCGAGCAGGGGCACTGAGAATAAAATCGCCAAAAACACCTGCACCAATTGCACCTGCGAGACGCGCACGGCGCCGCCTAAATTAAGGGCGTAGAACCACACCATCATGCCAAACCACATAGAAACTGAGCACAGATAAGCGAAGCCAAACCACGCTGTGGTGCTGATGGTGCTTGGATCAATGGCGGGCAATGTCAATGCAAATGCAGGGACTGAAATGGGCAATGAAATGACCAAAGACCAACACAAGACTTGCGGGGGCGGCATGGTTTGAGACGCTTTCGCGCCAAAAGCGTAGCCCATCGCGCACAGCGTCACCGCAGTAAATATAAGGGCATCGCCCCAATGAAAATTCAAGCTGCCTGTCCGCAGCACGGCAAACGTGATGACCAGAAAACCACCGAGTGCCGCGAAAAACCAAAATGCAAATGACGGTTTTTGGCGGAATAAAAAAGCCGACATCGCCGCAGTCATCAAGGGCAAAATCCCATTAAACACCGCTGCGTTCGATGACGAGACATACTGCAGGCCGATGGTTTGAAAAATTGGAAAGCCAAACACATTGCCCGCCGCCATGGCTGCCAACATGCCCCACTGAGCACCGGTTGGCCGAGCAGACTTTGTGTACAACAGGTAAATAACTGACAAAATCCCCGCCACCGCAGCACGCCCAAAAGCAATGAACCAAGGATTGAACCCGCCGACGAAGACCCCTTCGACACTGTGCGGTGACGCGCCGAGCGCCCACTTTGACATGGGCAGTGTTAGGGCAAAGCAGCTAACCGCAAAAAATCCGAGCCAAAGGCATTTTGTGGTTCATTGTTCACCGCCCATCGGTCCATAAAATATCACCCATGTGGCAAAATCATCGCTGAATTTTTCGAAGCGATGAGACACGCCCGCTTTGACAAAAATAAAATCACCGACGCTAAAATCATGACGATTACCGCCGTTGTTAAATACGCCGTGACCCGCGATCACCACATAGACTTCGTCACGCTCATGTGGCTGTTGTGAGTCTTCGAGTTGCGGGCGATACATCTCGAGCGATAAGCTGCCGTGTTTGAACACTTCGGCAAATAGTGTGTTGGCATCTGTGAGTCGGTTTAACGCATGGGCGGTGGTGTGGTGCATGTGATTCTCTGTTGTTAATCTGTGTTGTTAATCTGTGTTGGAAGTGTTGCTGTCAATGGGGTTGCTGGGAAATATCCCATCCACCGTGAACGCACCGAGCGCTTGTATGTGCAACGATGCGGTGTCAAACATCGGTACCGCCACGTCGCCATTGCTGAGCAGCAAGCAGATTTCTGTGCAGCCCAAAACCACGGCCTGCGCGCCTTGTTCAACCAAATCAGCGATGACGCGCTGGTAAATGACTCGTGAGGTATCAGTCACCACGCCGCAGACCAGTTCGTCAAAAATAATGGAGTGTACCGCATCGCGCCCTGCCAAATCAGGCATCATCAAACGAATGCCACGCTCGTTAAAATACACATCTAAAAATCCATCTTCCATGCTGTAACGCGTGCCGAGAAATGCGACTTTCGTTAAACCAGCTGCCTGTAAAGCCGCAATCGTTGGTGTGGCAATGTGCAGCATCGGCACATTGACCGAGGTGGCGATTTCGTCAAACACCTTGTGCATGGTGTTGGTGCACAGCGCAATGCATTGAGCGCCCGATGCTTCTAAAACCTTTGCGCGATTTTGTAACGCCACACTGATTTCTGCCCAATCGCCACGGCTCAACCACTGCGCCATTTGCGCGAAGTCAACGCTGTCCAGCGTGAGCGGCGCAGAGTGCAGCCCGCCGACATTTGCGCGCACGTACTGGTTGAGTTGTTGGTAATACAGCACCGACGACTCCCAACTCATGCCGCCGAGCAGACCGATGGGGTGGAGGGTTTGAGGCATTGTTTGCTCCTAAAATGTTTTGAAACGCGGGTTTTTGTAGGGCGGGTTAGGCGTCTTTTGCCGTAACCCGCCCTACGAAAAGCGGCGCATCACTTTAACTTCGCCGCCACATACGCCGCCATGTCGTGATTGCCAGATTCTTGCAAGCCCGCCGACACGCCCGCTTGATTGCGCGCGGGTTGGTTTTGGCTGACTTTCCATTTACCCATTAAACTTTTAATCTTAATTTCGAAGCCGACAATCGCGCGCATCATTTGCGAGATGTAGTCGGCGGGTGCGTCGTTGACCGACCATGGTGTGTTGAACTTCGCTTCGTGCGAATCGGTTAAATCATTCAGCAACGCCAGCAACCACGTCGCGTCGTCATGGATTACCAGCTCGCCCTGTGCTTGCACGGTCGCGTAGTTATAAGTCGGCACGACTTTGTGTGTCTCACTTTTGGTCGCATACCACGACGGGCTGATGTAGGCGGTGTGGCCTTGAAACACCGCCAGCGCGCCGTGTTCGACCGAGTAATCTTGCCAAAGCGCATTTGCTCGCGCGCAGTGACCGCGCAGCGTGCCAAACTCTGAGCCATCGTCGTGCCAAATCAGCGGCATCGGATTGGCATTTAATCCTGTCGATGCCAATGTGATGAGTGTCGCCAAGGGATGCGCGCTCATGAGTTCGCGCAAGGTGAGCGGGTCGGTTTCAGCGAAAGTGGGGACGTGGTACATGGGGTTTCCTTTGTTTGGATTAGGTGCGATTTTATCAATACTATTGAAGAGGCGGTTACCCTTCTGCCACCGGTCATTTCACCTGTATTTACACTATACTTTACGCGATTTTTACAGTACAGTACCGATACACATCAACAAACAATCAAGGAACTGTACAGAGATGACAAACGATACAATTTCTCATGGTCTTGGCGCAATGAATGATCCATTGACCGCGACGACGAGCAGTGGGCTGGATACTCGGTTTAACAAAGTTGACCAAGTCGTGGCGTGGATGACGGAGCGGGTTGACATGCGTTTTTATGCGCCTGGTGCGCGCGTGCCATCGGTGCGACAGCTGGCGGAGCGGCTCGATGTCAGCCGTTTCACGATTGTCCATGCGTATGACAAACTCGTGGCGGCGGGTGTTTTGGTCTCGCGTGCGGGCTCTGGGTTTTATGTCGCGCAACTGGTCAATGCGCCAAAGCAGTCGCAAGTGGAGCGGATACCGAGTGGTTTGTCAGAAAATGGCGCGGTCGATACGACGTGGTTGTTGCGGCATATTTTCTCGAATGTGTCTGAAGACTGCTCGCCCGGCAGTGGGTTGTTGCCGCACGCATGGTTGCAAAATGATCGTGTGGGTGTGGCGGTACGCAGTGTCACGCGGACGTGCGAGGCGCATGTTTATGGTTATGGCAATGTGCAGGGTTACTTGCCGTTGCGTGAGCAGATGGTGGTGCAGTTGAACCAAGTCGGCATGGTGGCGACGGCGGATCAGATGGTCTGCACGCAGGGAGTTTCGAGTGCGATTGATTTGATGGCACGTTATTTTCTAAAAGCGGGCGACGCGGTGATGGTCGATGATCCGAGCTGGTTTTGGCTGTATGGCAGTTTGCAGGCGCAAGGTTTGCGTGTGATTGGTGTGCCGCGTGATGAAGAAGGGCCAAACATTGAAATCCTCGCGCGCGTCATGGCGCACGACAAACCGAAAGTGTATGTGACCAACAGCGTGTTGCACAATCCGACGTCGTTTGGCGTCACGCCTGCGCGTGCGTATCAGGTGCTCCGACTGCTCGACGAGCATGATTGTTACATGCTTGAGGATGATATTTACGGCGACTTTCACGGTGGCGTCGCCAAAGGTGCGCCCGCGTTGCGCTATGCGGCGCTCGACCAATTCAAGCGCGTGTTTTATGTCGCGGGATTTTCAAAAAGCCTCGCCGCAGGGCTGCGCGTCGCCGTGGTCTGCTGTCCGCCGCAGCATGTGCAAGGATTTGTTGGCCAAAAAATGCTTGGCGCATTGTCCAGCCCAGAGATGAATGAAGCCATTGTTCATCGCCTGCTCGCCGATGGCCAACACCGCCGCCACCTCGAGCGCTTGCGTCAACGCATCGCCAACGGCCATGCCCGCATGCGTGAGGAGTTGCCGAAAATTGGTTTGGTTTACCCGCCTTTGACACAAGACGGCTTGTTTGTTTGGGTCGACACGGGTGTCGACACCAATGCACTGGCCATCGCTGCCATGAATGATGGCTGGCTGGTTGCGCCAGGTGGTTTATTTTCACCGAATCAAGGCGTGTCCACATTCATGCGGCTCAATGTGTCGCGCACGACCGATGTTTTTTTGGCGTGGTTGGGGCGGTATTTGGATGAAACGAAAAGTTAACTGACGATTGGCGGGTTCTAGTCGTCATGGTGTGACAACAAGTGAAAAATCGGATGGGCGCGATACACTCGTTTAAATGCCTGATAATAAAAAGTCCAAAGCAGCAATGATGCCGTGCTGATGTTCAGTTAGGTTTGCGGCCTCTTTGCCAAGCGCTTTGCGTGGCAGGGAGGCGAGTTGTGTTGTATTGATGATGTATTCACTTCGTGCAATTTTGACTGTGGGGTTTAAACGAGAAAGAGGTTGGCTGCCTTGTTTGAGTAATGACAAAGGCACAACGACAGTTGTTTTTAAATCGCTCAATAAATTTGATTGGATGTCGAGCAAATAGGGGTAAGCCGTTTTGGTTGTTGCATGTGTGTTTTGGTAGGCAAAAAATTGCATGGTGTTTTCTTTTAAAACACACGAAAGTGGTCAGAAAATAAACCATCTTCTTCCACCGACTCATTGTAGGCGCAAATGGCAGCACGATTTTCATCTTGCCATTTTTTTTGTTCAAGTTTTTTTACTTCTTGCACAAGTGCTTTGGCAAAAATAGCGGACAAATTGATTTTGAGTGCCTTGGCATTTGCCAATAAGTCCGGGTGAACGGTGAGCGTTGTGGTGCGTTTGAGTGTGGTGGTTGGCATGCTGAAATCCTTTTGGAAAGGCAGAGAGGTTGATGACGCATTGTATTTCATGTCGTGCAAAAAGTAAATATGTTTAACACATACCTTTTTCTATTTGCTGATAAATCAGCCCTTCAAAGCCCGCATTCTGTCTGCTTCTCGTTGTGCCATTTTCGCATCGTGTCGTTCGGCGGCAATTTTTGCGACGTCGCCACCGATGTGTGATTCGCCGCGCTCGGCGGCGAGTTTGACTTGTTTTTCACGCTCGAGCAGGCTGGTTTTGCGCTCTGCGCTGAGGCTGTCGAAGCAGTGTGGGCAGCTCACTTGGTATTGGTATTTAGCGCTTTGTTTGTCCTCAGCGGTGACGGGGAATCGGCAGGCGTGGCACTGGTCGTAGTGGCCTTTTTGTAGGCTGTGGTTGACGGCGACGCGGTCGTCAAATACGAAGCATTCGCCTTGCCAGAGGCTCTCATCGGCGGGGACTTCTTCGAGGTATTTGAGGATGCCGCCGTGCAGGTGGTAGACTTCATCGAAGCCTTGTTCTTTTAAATAGGCGGTGGATTTTTCGCAACGAATGCCGCCGGTGCAAAACATGGCGACTTTTTTGTGTTTGGCAGGGTCGAGGTTTTCTTTGACGTAGGCGGGGAATTCGCGGAAGGTTTCGGTGTTTGGGTTCAGTGCATTCTTAAATGTGCCGATGCCGAATTCGTAGTCATTGCGTGTGTCAACGACGATGACATCAGGGTCGCTGATGAGTGCGTTCCAGTCCTTGGGTTCGACATAGGTGCCGACCACGCGGCGTGGGTCAATGCCTTCGATGCCCATGGTGACGATTTCTTTTTTGAGCTTCACTTTGCAGCGATTGAACGGTATGGCGTCGTGGTGGGAAAATTTGCAGTCGATGTTGTCCAGCCCTGACTGTGTGTCGAGCCATGCGCGCAGGTTGTCAATCGCACTTTGCGTGCCAGCGACGGTGCCGTTGATGCCTTCGCGTGCCAACAGCAGTGTGCCGCGAATCTGCTGTGCGTGCATGACGTCGAGCAGCGGTTGGCGCAGGGCTTCATACTCGGGTAATTCGACAAATTTATACATGGCGCAGACGACGATTTGAGACATAACACTTCCTAAAAGATGGGCGATAAAGCAGAATTATAGCGGATTGTCGCGCCACAAGTCCATAAGTCCATACGCAGAGTAGGGACTTGCACATGAAACAACGGCATGCTTGAGCATGCCGTTGTTTTTATTTGAGCAGCCGTGGGGTTTTGGTCACATAGGGTCTGGCTTGCACAATCCAGATGGTTTCGCCTTCGAGCACCCATTCGATGTCGAGTGCTTGTTCTTGTGAAAACAGGGGGATGATTTGTTCGACGGCATCGCCCAGTCGTTTGGCACGGGCTTCGGTGAGTATGGTGTCGCCTTTGCTGGTGGGCACTTCTTTAACGCCATTTTTTGGGTCGAACACGAGCATGGTGGTTTCGGATGAACGGCTGATGATGCGTGTGCCGTGGTTGGCGCTGTCGTAGAGGATTTGTTCGGGGATTTTGGTGCCTTCGACGACACGGATGCCCAGTCCCCATTTGGCGTTAATCGTGTAGGTGTTTGGGTTGTGCCCCCAGATGTCGGTGGTGAGCAGCACGCCTGCGGCGGTGGCGTTCACGCCTGTTTGAATCATCACGGCGGGATATACGGCGCGCTGGTTGATTCCTGCGAATTGGCGCTCGGTGACGGCGCGTTCATTCCACACGGATGCCCAAACTTTTTTGATGGCTGCATCGAGTGCACTGCGGGTGGCGACGTTGGGCACGGTGTCGTAAAGACCTGCGCCGTTAAAGCCTTTGAGGTCTTCGGCGTTGGTTGAGCTGCGCACAAAGACGCCTTTGCCGCCGAGTTGGCTTTGCCATTGTTTTTCAATGGCGGCGAAATGATCGGCGTTGATGGGGGCGTCGGTGATGGCTTTGCGCAGTGCTTCGAGTTGCTCGCGTCGCCACGCGGCGTCGGCTGTGAAGCGCGCATCGTCGAGCACAGCATCGATGTTGGCCTGCAAGTGGTTTTGACGAATGTGCTCAGCGTAGTAATAGAAAGGCACGCCAAACCCTGTCGGCACGTTGACCAGTGATTGTTTTGCGGAGGCGATTTCGCCGAGATTGGCGGTTTTGGTGCCGTAGATGAGTACGTCGCGTGCTTTGATGGTGCTCAATGATTGGAGGCGGGTGTCGGTGAGGTTCGCTTGTGGCAAGGTCACGCTGCGTGTTTCGACGGCTTGTTGTTCAAATGCCAGTCGCTCTGCATCGGTGGCTGCGCGCAGATTGAGGTTTTGCTCGGTCACTTCGTAGTGCACGATTTGGCCGTTGAGTGCGGCATAACGCTGTGCGGCGGTTTTATCGCTGGCATTGGGGATGCCCCATGCCGAGGCGCGCAGATTGACGTGCGCGAGTGGGGTGGAAAACTGTGTGGTGATGATGCCTGCGACGGGGTTGATGTCGGGATAGGCTTCTTGCAGCAGTACGATGTCGGTGCTGGCAAAATCGAGTTTGTCCAATGCGGTGCCTGCGGGGATGATGCGCAATTTGCCTGTGGCGCTGCCTGTTTGAAAGGCTTGAAATGGCAGATTGGCGTAAATTTTATCGTTGGTGATGACTTTGATGCCGCGCAGATTTTTGGCCATTTTTTCTTGCATGAACGAATCGGGTCGGTAGGTCAGCTTTGGGATGAAAAAAGTGTTGTTTAATGCTTTGTAAGTGCGCGTCACGTCGCGCGCGGTGATGGTGTCGCCTTCCCAGAAAGAAAACGTCCACAGGTCGAGTTTCGGGTAATGGGTGAGGTAGCCGAGAATGAACTGCGGCTTTTGCGTGCTGTAGTTTCGGTTGAACGATTTGATGTTCTCGTAGCTGCGGGTTTGTTTGAGCAAGACCTCAAGCCCGAAGTCAATGTGCAGGTTAAATACGTGGGCGTCAAAAAAATACATTTTGCCTGTTTTGACGTCCAAAACAAATTTTGAAAACTCTGCATCGCGCTCGGGTTTTGAAAGCTGTTGCCATGTTTCTGCGTCTTTGACATCGTTTTGCCAGACGCGCTGTTGCGCATGTGCACCGATTGAAAAAGTTAAAAACGCCGCTAAGGTCAGCATGCGCAGGATGGTTTTGTTCATGAGGGCTCCCGTTATTATGATGTGAAGCGGACCACGAATGGCCAGACTTTAAGCGTATTTGAGCAGGTCTTTGGCGGTCAATAAAAACACTGCGTTTTCCGCGCCGCTGGTTTCCAGCCATGTGAGCGGCAGTTTTTTAAACGCGGCTTCAGCGTATTTGAACTCATTACCGATTTCGACCACGAGTATGCCATGCGGCTTGAGATGCTGCGCCGCCTGCGCGACGATGGTGCGCACCAAATCCATGCCATCTGCACCGCCCGCCAGTGAAATGTGAGGCTCGGCGAGGTATTCTTTCGGCAGCTTGCTCATCGAGTCGCTGTTGACGTAGGGTGGATTGGTGAAAACAATGTCGTATTTTTTGTCCGCGGGCACAGCGTGATACAAGTCGCTTTGAATCAATGAGATGCGTTCTTGCAATTCATACTGCGCGACGTTGATGCCGGCGACGGCCAATGCATCCTCGTCAATGTCAA
>CALMCK010000045.1 GCA_937862845.1 uncultured Burkholderiaceae bacterium
AAAAAGCCCACTGCAACATGCAGCGGGCTTTTTAAATTGGTTCAAAATAATTTCAAAAACAAACTCAAAACAATCACAACGCTCATCGCCATCAATGCAGACCAAACTGCAAACCGGCCAAATGCGCATAAATGCCACCGTGCTCGACCAAACTCGCGTGCGTACCCGTCTCGACAATCTGCCCGTTTTCCATCACCACAATGCGGTCCGCACGCTGCACCGTCGCGAGCCGATGGGCGATGATGATGGTGGTTCGGCCCTGCATCGCGGTTTCCAGCGCACCTTGCACGAGGCGCTCGGATTCTGCATCCAATGCGCTGGTGGCCTCGTCCAGCAGCAACAGCGGTGGGTTTTTGAGCAATGCACGGGCAATCGCAATGCGTTGACGCTGACCACCCGACAGCCGCACCCCACGCTCGCCAAGAAAAGATTGATAGCCATCGGGTAATTTTTCGATGAACTCATGTGCCGCCGCCATTTTTGCCGCAGCAATCACCTCGACATCCGTTGCATCAGCGCGCCCATAGCGAATATTCTCCAACGCATTGGCCGAAAAAATCACCGTGTCCTGCGGCACAATCCCGATCGTGTCGCGCAAGTCTTGCAAATCCAACTTCGCCACATCGACACCATCAAGCTCAATCACGCCTGCTTGCGGGTCATAAAAACGCAACAGCAATTGAAACAAAGTTGTCTTGCCCGCACCCGACGCACCGACCACCGCCACCGTTTCACCTGCATTCACTTTAAGCGACACGCCGCTCAACGAATTGCTCAATGGCCGCGACGGATAGTGAAAATCAACCTGCCGCAATTCCACCGTCGCACCCGCCGCCGCGCGTGCGGGCAGCATGACAGCCTGCGCAGGCGAGACAATCGGAGAACGCACCGACATCAACTCCAACAATCGCTCGGTCGCACCCGCCGCGCGCTGCGCCTCACCGAGAATTTCAGACAAGGCACCAATCGCACTGGCCACCATCGCCGCATACAAGATGAATTGACTCAACTCACCGCCGCTCATGTCGCCCGCCAACACCGCACGCGCACCCAGCCACAGCACAAACACAATCGTGCCGAACACCAGCACTATCGCCATCATCGTCAACATCGAGCGCGCACGGATGCGCTGCATCGCCGTCGCAAAAGCCGACTCCACCAAACCACCAAAACGACTCGACTCAATGCGCTCATGCGTGAATGCTTGCACCGTCGGCATCGCGTTTAAAATCTCACCCGCCATCGCCGACGCATCGGCAATCCGATTTTGCGAATCGCGCGATAACGCGCGCACGCGCCGCCCATAAATCACAATCGGCAACACCACCGCCGCCAACAACACAATGATAATCATCGACAGCTTCACACTCGTCACCAACAGCATCACCAAACCGCCGATGAGTAACAACGAATTGCGCAACGCCATCGAAATACTCGTACCCACCACCGACTGAATAATCGTCGTGTCCGTCGTCAAGCGCGAGAGCACCTCACCCGTCTGCGTCGTCTCAAAAAACTCAGGACTCTGCGTCACCACATGCCCGTACACCGCGCTGCGCACATCCGCCGTCACCCGCTCACCGAGTAAAGAGACCATATAAAACCGCGCCGCCGTCGCCAACCCAAGCACCGTCGCCACACCAAACAACGCCAAGAAGTAAACATCCACATGGGCAAAGTCTTGCACACCACTCATCTGTGCATCGCCTTTGGCAAAACCCAAATCAATCATTTGCCGAAACGCATACGGAATGCTCAAAGTCGCCGCCGCCGCAACCAGCAAGGCGATGCCCGCCAAGAAAAATTCTTTTTTATACGGTTTCAAAAAAGGCAACAAGCCTTTGAGCATGGCGAGACTTGTTTTGTTTTCAGAAGGATTTTCATTGGACATGGTGTGTGCTTTCGAGGTGTGCCGCGTCTGGATGCGGACGCAGTTTATCTGATGACTTATCTTATTGATGTGGTGTCTAATCCGCCATTCACAAGCAATGGCGCGCCATAAAAATGGCGAACACATGTTCGCCATTTGAAAAGTTTAATGAGTTGTAAGCGATGCCCGGCCTCACTCAAATCGTCCGCGCAGCAAATATTCCATCACCGCTTTTTGCACATGTAAGCGATTTTCGGCCTCTTGCCAAACCACGCTTTGCTCGCCATCGATGACATCGGCATCGACTTCTTCGCCGCGATGAGCGGGCAAACAGTGCATGAACACCGCTTCAGGTGCCGCATACTGCATCATCTCTGCAGAGACTTTAAATTCTTTAAACGCCGCCATGCGCACTTCATTTTCCGCCTCAAAACCCATGCTGGTCCACACATCTGTGGTCACGATGTGCGCGTTTTTACACGCGTCCATCGGTCGCTCAAACACTGTGAAAAACGGTTTGTCTTGCGGATCAATCATCAGCTCATCTAAAGCATAACCCGCAGGCGTTGAAATATTTAAATGAAAACCCAACACCCGCGCCGCTTGTATCCACGTGTAACTCATGTTGTTCGCGTCACCGACCCACGCCACGGTTTTGCCCGCAATCGCGTCCACACTCACGCCATCACCGCGCTCCTCGATGTAGGTGTAAATATCGGCCAACACCTGACACGGATGGTATTCATTGGTCAAACCATTGATAACGGGCACACGAGAATTCTCAGCAAACCGCTCCAAAATATCCTGACCGAACGTGCGAATCATGATGATATCGACCATGCGTGAAATCACTTTAGCCGCATCCTCCACAGGCTCACCGCGACCGAGCTGCGTGTCCTTGGTGTTCAGATACACCGCATGACCACCCAACTGAAACATACCCGCTTCAAAAGACAAACGCGTGCGCGTCGAGCTTTTTTCAAAAATCATCGCCAACGTTCGATCGTGTAAAGGGTGCCAAGTTTCATAACCCTTAAAACGGTTTTTCAGCTCCGTCGTGCGCGCCATGATGTAGGCGTACTCGTCGCGGGTAAAATCGGAGAATTGGAGGTAGTGTTTA
Source organism: uncultured Burkholderiaceae bacterium (assembly GCA_937862845.1). Classification (GTDB taxonomy): domain Bacteria; phylum Pseudomonadota; class Gammaproteobacteria; order Burkholderiales; family Burkholderiaceae; genus Hydromonas. The sequence continues at coordinate 2,991 of CALMCK010000045.1, forward strand.
ATGGTCATGTGTCTTTTTCAACTTGAAAGATAATTTAAAGATTGTGCGTTTAATTAAGTGGAGACAACTTCGGATTGAGCAGTTGCAAACGACTGCTCCATTTTTTTTTGTCAATTTTTTTGGGTGCACTCGTTGCCTTGCCGCGCTCTGCCCATTGAACCGTGTATAAATCATTGACACCATTCATCGCTACAACAAGGGTTTCTTCGCTGCGACCACCTGCATTGCCACAACTCAAAACAACAGCAAGCATTTCTGGGTTTTCTAATAGTGTTTGAGCAGCAAAAGTGTTGGGGCAAGCATTGCTAAAACCTTCAGTCATGTTGTCAATCATATTGCCCGCGCCCATTTTCCGTTGCTTAATCGCCCCTTCAAGCCCTGTAAAAGTAACCATTTCAGACCATTGTTCTACGGTCTCTCCTTTTGGCACAAGCTCAACGATAAAATAGGGGTCTGCCTGATTTCTGTACGCACCTTCAAAATAAGATGGCAACTGACTGGATACTACCTGACTGTAAACTTTACTCACGTGAGTGAATATTTCTGGATTTTTTGCATCAACATTCCCTACAAAAATGAAGCTGAGTAGCACGGCAATTACTGTGTTTTTCATGGTTTGGTTTACTTTCATAATTCAGTTGGATTTTACGTTCCACAATTCATCAGGCGGATTTGATTAAAAACCCACGACCCACATCATTCTTGTAAAAATGATTGAATCAGACCACTCAAGCGCTTAACCAACTCCGCACTTTCATCATCGCTCATCACCAACGGCGGCAGCAAACGAACCACGGTGTCGCTTGTGACATTGATGAGCAAGCCCGCCTCAAGCGCCACTTTAACAAGCTCTGCACATGGCTGATTGAGCTCAATGCCAATCATCAAGCCGAGCCCACGGATGTCGCGCACTTTGCCTGCTTTGATGTCAGACTCGAGTGCGGCACGCAGGCCGTTTTGTATGTTGTTGCCTTGGCGCGTGGCGTTCTCCAGCAAGCCGTCTTTTTCAATCGCTTCAATCGTTGCCAAACCCGCCGCCATCGCGAGTGGGTTGCCACCGAAGGTGGTACCGTGTGCGCCGACGTGAAACACATTGTTCGCTTTACCATGTGTGAGCAGCGCGCCGACGGGCACGCCCGAGCCGAGCCCTTTGGCGAGCATCATCACGTCGGGCGTCACGCCTTCGTGCTGATGGGCAAACCATTTTCCCGTGCGCGCAATGCCTGTTTGCACTTCATCGAGCATGAGCAACCAACCATTCGCATCGCACAATTGGCGGATTTGCGTCAATAAACCGTCTTTTAAAATCCGAATACCGCCCTCGCCTTGCACGACTTCGAGCATCACCGCGACCACATCCGCGTCGTCTTGATGCGCGTTGATGGCGTCAAAGTCATTGTACGGCACGCGCACAAAACCACTGACCAGCGGCTCAAAACCCTTTTGCACCTTCGCATTGCCCGTCGCGGTCAATGTCGCCAATGTGCGCCCGTGAAATGCGTCGCTCATCACAATGATTTTCGCATTCGCTTTGCCTTGTTGCTGCCCGTACAAACGCGCCAATTTAATCGCGCCTTCATTCGACTCCGCACCGCTGTTGCTGAAAAAAACCTGCGACATGCCTGAGACACGCGCCAAGGCATTGGCCAACTCGTGCTGTTGCGGCACATCGTATAAATTCGAGACATGAATCAGCTGCGCGACTTGTTTTTGCAACGCATCCACCAAACGCGGGTGATTGTGCCCGAGACCATTCACCGCAATCCCTGCCAGCGCGTCGAGGTATGTTTTACCATCGACATCGGTCAACCAAACGCCTTGCCCCTGTGCGAATGCGACGGGCAGGCGATTAAATATGGGCATAAGGTGGCTATCGGTCATGGTCTGTCCTGCATTTGAAATAAAATAAAAGGGGCGACTGTCCGTCGCCCAAAGAAGCCATATCATAGGTAAAAAACCGCTCAGATGCAAGTATTCAAGTCAATAAGCGTGTCATTGCATAAATATATTTCCAATGCTTAAGCTTGTAGTAAAATGCCGCACTCCGTGATTGAATGACAAAACCCACATTAGTCACACATTTCAAAACATCCCGTTGCTTTCCACACAAAGGACATCCCCATGTTTAACCGCCTCATGCCCAAAGAAGTTAAGTTTTTCACGCTATTTAATCAGCACGCAGACATCGTGGCCGAGGCGTCGAAAGAATTGGTCAAGCTGTTCAATGACTTCGCACACATTGACCGACACATGGATGCCATTAAATCGCTCGAAAAGCGTGCGGATCGCATCACCTTTGAAACCGTGGATTTGTTGCACAAAACATTCATCACACCGCTCGACCGGGATGACATGCTCAAGCTAATCACCTCGATGGACGATGTGGTCGATTTGATGGAAGACGTCGCTGAAACCGTCTCTCTGTACAACGTGACCAGCACCACCGATGAAGCCAAAGAGCTGGCCGCCATCAGCATGGAATGCTGCGAGCGCATGAGCCAAGCGATTCACTTATTGGACAACATGAAAAATGCCGGCGAAATCATCAAAATCGCCTCGGAAATCGAGCGTTTAGAGTCGGATGCCGATCGCGTTTTACGCAATGCCATGTCGAAATTATTCCGCGAAGAAGAAGACGTGAAAAGCCTGATTAAATACAAAGCAGTTTATGAGCTGCTCGAATCCATCACAGACAAATGCGAAGACGTGGCCAACACGATCCAAGGCATTGTGGTCGAAAACGCTTAAATCCAACACACTTAACTTATCAGGCTAATTATTATGAGCGCTATGCACATCAGCATGAACGTGGTGATTTTCCTCATCGCTCTTGCGTTGATTTTTGACTTCATGAACGGCTTTCACGACTCGGCGAACTCGATTGCCACGGTCGTCTCGACAGGGGTACTCAAGCCTCTGCACGCGGTACTCATGGCCGCTACTTTCAACTTCATTGCCTTTTATGTGTTGCCGCACAATGTCGCAGCCACCATTGGCAAAGGCATTATCGAGGCAGCGGTCGTTGACCAATATGTGATTTTTGGTGCATTGGCTGGCGCGGTTGCGTGGAATCTATTGACATGGTATTTCGGCATTCCATCGTCTTCATCACACGCATTGATGGGCGGCCTAATCGGTGCCGCTGTCGCCAAAGCTGGCGTGAGTGCATTGTTGAGCAGCAAAATCATCCAAACAGTTTTGTTTATCTTCATCGCACCCGCCTTGGGCTTTTTACTTGGTTCTTTACTCATGGTCGCCGTCTCATGGCTGTTTTACCGAAGCTCGCCTGCGCGCGTGGATAAATTATTTCGCGTCATGCAGCTGCTCTCCGCGGCCGCTTACAGTCTCGGCCACGGCGGCAATGACGCTCAAAAAACCATGGGGATTATCTGGCTGCTGCTCATCGCCAGTGGCGGCAGCATGCTCAACCCAGACGGCTCACTGCCACTTTGGGTGGGGTTGGCGTGTTTTAGCGCCATCGCTTTGGGCACATTATTCGGTGGTTGGCGCATTGTTAAAACCATGGGACAAAAACTCACCAAGCTCAAACCCGTCGGTGGTTTTTGTGCAGAGACAGGCGGTGCAGTCACACTATTTACCGCCACCGCACTCGGCATCCCAGTCTCAACCACCCATACCATCACTGGCGCGATTGTCGGCGTGGGCGCCACCCACCGTTTTTCATCTGTGCGCTGGGGCGTCGCGGGCAATATTGTTTGGGCTTGGATTTTCACCATTCCCGCCGCCGCTTTCATCGCGGCCATTTCATGGTGGGTCGGCACGCTTTTGTTTTAACCCCTTCTTTTATCAACGAAAAGCCCGCAAATTGCGGGCTTTTCGTTGTGTCGATGATGCGGTTTTACAGCGAAGTACAGGATTGATATTGCAGAAAAAATGATAACAGCCATAGCCACATCAGCCGCGAGGCCCACCATAAGTCTCTTGCGCCATTTGGTCATAATGCGCCAAAACATCCGTCTCAGCCAGAGCAGAAGCCTTCCATTCACTCATGGCAGGATGGGCACGCATGGCATCGCAGTAGACTTGTGCCGCAGGAGACAGTGGCACATTATAAGAATGAAAGCGCCAAACCACTG
>CALMCK010000046.1 GCA_937862845.1 uncultured Burkholderiaceae bacterium
CAGGCAGGCACACTCAAACAGGTAGAAATCGCAGGCAACGAGCTCACGGTAACACCCTCTGAAGGTGTGGCCTATAAGTTGGTTGCACCGCGCGATGATGAAATGATGAAAATCCTGCGCGCCGCCAATGTCAAGGTGGTGGCCAAGGAAGTCGAAGGGCAAAGTGTCTTTGTTTCACTTCTCATCAGTATCCTGCCCATTATTTTGATTGTTGGTTTGTTGTTTTTCTTCATGCGCCAAATGCAAGGCGGTAAAAATGGCATGATGTCGGTCGGTAAGTCGCGCGCACGTTTGCAAGATGAGTCTGCTAAAAGCGTGACTTTTGCGGATGTGGCGGGTTGCGATGAAGCGAAAGAAGAAGTCAAAGAAGTGGTCGACTTCTTAAAAGACCCACAAAAATTCCAAAAACTCGGTGGCTCGATTCCACACGGTGTGCTGTTGGTCGGCCCTCCGGGTACGGGTAAAACTTTGCTGGCCAAAGCGATTGCGGGTGAAGCGCGCGTGCCGTTTTTTAGTGTGTCGGGTTCGGATTTCGTTGAGATGTTTGTCGGTGTTGGCGCGTCACGTGTGCGTGACATGTTTGAGCAGGCCAAAAAGCAATCGCCATGTATTATTTTCGTTGATGAAATAGATGCAGTGGGTCGCCACCGTGGCTCTTGTACGGGTGGTGGCAATGATGAGCGCGAACAAACTTTGAATCAATTGTTGGTCGAGATGGATGGCTTTGAAGGTGATTCGGGTGTCATCGTGATTGCCGCGACCAACCGTGCGGATGTGTTGGACAAAGCATTGCTGCGACCTGGCCGATTTGACCGTCAGGTGCATGTGGGCTTGCCAGACATTCGTGGCCGTGAGCAAATCCTCGGTGTGCATGTGCGCAAAGTACCACTCGCGAAGGACATTGATTTGTCTGTGTTGGCGCGGGGGACGCCTGGATTTTCTGGTGCGGATTTGGCCAACTTGGTCAATGAAGCGGCCTTGTTTGCGGCACGTCGCAACAAGCGCTTGGTCGAAATGTCTGACTTTGAAGATGCGAAGGACAAACTCTACATGGGCCCTGAGCGCCGCTCGACGGTCATGCGTGAGGAGGAACGCCGCGCCACCGCTTATCATGAGTCTGGCCATGCTGTGGTTGCGGCATTGTTGCCGAATGCAGACCCTGTTCATAAAGTCACGATTATGCCGCGCGGTTGGGCGCTTGGCGTGACATGGCAGCTGCCAGAGCACGACAAGTATTCTAAATACGCACACAATATTTTAGACGACATCACGATTTTGTTTGGTGGTCGTGCGGCGGAAGAGATTTTCTTAAATGCGCGCAGCACGGGTGCATCGAATGACTTCGAACGCGCGACATTATTGGCGCGAGACATGGTGGCGAAATACGGCATGACCGATGCGCTTGGGCCGATGGTTTATATCGACGGCGACAGTGGCGGTGCTGGTGGCATGAGTTTCAATCGTGCCATTTCAGAAGCAACTCAACAGCGCGTCGATGCAGAGATTCGTCGAATTTTGGATGAGCAATACGCACATGCGACGCATCTGTTGCGCACGCATTACGAAAAAGTGGAAGCCATGACCGCAGCACTGATGGAATGGGAAACCGTTGATTCAGATCAGGTCAAAGACATCATGGCGGGCCATGCGCCACGACCGCCCAAAGAGGTTTCGGTTGACGCGGCACCTTCAACCGAAGAAATGCCCGTGACCGAAGCGCCACCACCTGCATTGCCTGAAGAGGTTGTGGTTGCAGAAGTCGCCGCCGCAGCTCCGTGGCCACCTGCGGCGCCACCAGCGCCAACGGACACAGATGGCAATAAACCGCCGTTGTTTTAAGCGGGATTGAACCATATGGTTTGAACTGTAGCAGAACTGTAAAAAAACGTCCTGGTCGGGACGTTTTTTGCATTTGGAAGTTCTGTTTTAAGCAGCGGCAGGGGCCAGCATGCCCGCCAAGAAAATCCCCATTAACGCGGCGAATGCCAACGACAAAAGCGCTGCGCCGATTTGGATTAAACCTCTGCCGATTTTATTGCGGCTGACCATGAACAGAATGCCGTCGACAAATAAATAGATGCTCAAAATCAAAGCAACAACACCCAAAATAATAAAAATATAAAACATGAAAACTCCTTGTGAGGTTATGACTGCGTCGTTGCTAAAGCGGCTTGAATGCCTGCTGCAAATGAGTCCACATCTGCCTCTGTGGTGTCCCAAGCAGTCATCCAGCGCACTTGTGCACGCGTGGCATCCCACTCCCAAAATTTACACCAGTCAGCGAGTGGTTCAATGGTTGCTGCGGGCAGTGATGGAAACATGCTGTTCACTTCTGGCGCTGCGTCGAATGCCACGCCGCTGATGTTTTTTGTCGCATGGTATAAACGCGCACTCATGGCATTGGCGTGTTGCGCGAGTTCAATCCATAAATCATCGTGCAGCAATGCGTTGAATTGTGCGGCGACAAAGCGCATTTTTGAAGGCAATTGATTGACTTGTTTGCGCACGTATTTGGCACGCTTGGCGAGGGTTGGCTTGAGGTAAATCACCGCCTCACCAAACATTAAACCCGCCTTCGTGCCGCCGAAGCACACCACATCCACGCCGACATCGCTGGTGAATGAGCGCAGCGCGGCGGCATCGCCCCCAAGCGCCGCTGTCGCATTGGCAATGCGTGCGCCATCGAGGTGAACGCGCATGTCCATGCGGTGAGCGGTGTCGCACAACTCTTTTATTTCTGCTGCGGTGTACAGCACGCCGAGCTCGGTCGGCTGTGTGATGGACAGCACGCCGGGTTGCGCATGATGCTGCACGCCAACAAGGGCGTTGAGCGCTTCGAGTTGTGCGGGTTTGATTTTGCCATCGGTGGTTGGCAGCATGAGCAGCTTGGCGCCAAGTGCGCGCTCAGGTGCGCCCGTTTCGTCCAATGCGATGTGCGCTTTGTCGCTGCACACCACGCATTCGCCTGCTTGCAGCATGGTGGCCAATGCCATGACGTTCGCACCAGAGCCGCCGAACACCAGAAAGGCTTCTGCTTGCTGACCAAATAATTTTTTAAAATTGTCTTGGGCCATTGCAGTTAAGTCATCGCTGCCGTAAGCGAGCGCGTGATGACTGTTGGCTTTGAGCAATGCATCCATGATGAGTGGGTGGGCGCCTGCGGAGTTGTCGCTGGCGAAAGTGGTTCTGGGGGTGGGATGGGCTTGTAGGGCGATGGCGATTTTATTGGACATGGTTTGAATTGAGAGATTGTGAATGATGTGGTGTTATTCTACATTTTTTTAATAAAAAAACGGGCTTGAATGCCCGCTTTTGAATACTCGTTTGATTCATGTGACGTTGAGTATCACAGTCCAAACTCTGTCGAGATGACGCGACCCACGCGCTCTTTTGCACTGGCGGTCAAGTCAGCGACAACGAATGTGCGTTGTAACCAGCGGTCGGTGCCATCAAAGCGTGGGGTGAATGGGCTGCGGCCGTGCACGGCGACGGCATTGTCGACAATCAGTAAGTCGCCTGATTCAAGGCACACGCTGGTGTGGCAGGCCGCGACGGCTCGAGACAATTCGGCCAATGCGCTTTGAGCTGCGTCATCCATGCCCACCATGAGGTCGGCGTCAAACACCATGGATGGGCAATCGAGCTCTCCGCTTAATACGGGTACAGGTTCGCCCAATATGTTTTCACGACCGTGTAAATAACTCTCGTCCACCGCCGTGCGGAAGCGGGCTTGGAACAATGTTTCGACAGCGGCACTTGAGAGCAGCGGCAGGACCTCGCGAATCGAGGCCAGAGTGGTTGAAGCAGCAGGGTCGCCTTTCAAACACAGCAACAGCAAATAAGCGGGGCGATGCGGATGAAAGGCTGCCTCGGTGTGAAACATCAACGAGACTTTGGATGAAGTCGACACTTGGCGCGTGCTGGCGGTTTTGGTGGGCAGGATGTTTTGGATGATGCGACCGCCGAGCTCGGGCTCATAGCCGATGGGCTCACCGAGTGTTTTGGCGATGGTGAGCAGCGTCAGCTCGCTGGTGCAATCTTTGGCGGTCGGAGTGGTCGGCGTTGCAGGTGTGTCGGGCAGTTGTCCGACAGGCAGGCCTTTAATCAACAGTGCGCCGCTTTTGTGTGGCTTTTTGTGAAAATCAGCGATGGCTTGGCGCACGGCTTCTGGCAGCTGGGCAATGTGCGCATGGGCATTGTCAATAAACGACTCGTTTTGAAAATCACAAGCCGCCGCCGCGAAGTCCATGGACTCTGTGTTTTGGATGATGCTTGGTTGAATATGGGTGGGGTTAAAAGGCGCGTTCATGAGTATGCTCCAACGTAAAAAGGTTCTTGATTTCCAAATTATACACCAAATGGAATTTGTATTCCATTTTGTTTTTAATCAAAGAGACAAATTTCCATTGGGTGTTGTTTTCAAGGATAATGCCCGCAACCATGTGAATCGAGTTGTGCTGGTCTTATGAGCGCTGCGCATTGATTGACACCTTTTATTTTGATTGAATTCACCCCAAACTGTCAGGCCAATATGTCCGTCACCCTCACTGAACGCATCTCTCACGCCGCCGAACAGCTGACCAAGTCCGAGCGACGGGTCGCTGAAATCATATTGCAGCAGTCGCAGTTGGTCGCATTTGGCACCGTTTCTGATTTGGCGCAAGCCGCGCAAGCAGGCGTCGCCACGGTGGCACGACTGGCGTTGAAGCTCGGGTTTAGTGGCTTTAGCGACATGCAAAATGCGGTGCGCCACAACATGGCCAGTCAGCTTGAGCCAGCGGCGATTCGGATTAAAACACAAGCGGGCAGCAGTCTGGAAAACCATTTGCAAGTCGAGCTTGAAAACGTGCAGCAAACGCTCGGTGGGCAGGAGCCAGCGAAAATCAGCGCCATCGTCGCACAGCTCGGCCAGCTCAAATCTGCCGTGTACGTGCTCTCAGGCAACGCTTCGCGCGGTGTGGCACAGCAGTTTGTCGAAGACCTTGGTGCGCTGCGCCCGAACGTGTCTATGCTGGAGGGCAATCCTGTGCAGATTGGCCGCAGCATTGCGCAGTTCGCTGCGCATGATGTCATTCTTGCATTGGATTTGCGCCGATACGATGCGTGGGTGATTGATGCCGCAGCGATGGCACATGCGGCAGACATTAGCATCATCAGCATTGCCGACAGTGTGTTGTCGCCTTTGGCGAAATTCGCTCAACACATGCTGGTCGTCTCCGCCACTGGCGCAGGGCCGTTTGACAGCCATGTCGGTACGCTCGCGTTGTTAAACTTTCTCAATGCAGGCGTCGCAGAAAAACTGCGCAGCAGCGCCGCCGACCGATTGAGCCAAGCAGAAGAAGTGTGGCACAGAGAAAACCTATTGCAAGACCGTTGACCGCCATCTGCAGCATCGCCGCAAACCCTTTATAATGGCACAACAATTAATCATCGCAATCACCGCTGGAACAAATTCCACAGATGCCCCACACGCTTAATTCAATCAAACACCCGATGCCACTGTGGCAATGCGGTCGGTACACGCTGTCACTGACCGACTTGCCGCGCCCGTATGTCATGGGGATACTCAACATCACCGACGATTCGTTTTCAGATGGCGGTCGCTTCATCGAGCCCGCGGCTGCACTGGCGCGTGCACATGCGATGATAGAAGCAGGCGCTGACATCATCGACATCGGTGCTGAGTCCACGCGGCCCGGTGCGACGCCGCTGTCGGTGTGTCAAGAATTGTGCCGATTGTTGCCCATCGTCGACGCGTTGATTGACTGTGGCGTGCCGATTTCGATTGACACCTACAAGCCCTATGTGATGCGTGAAATGCTGCAAATGGGCGTGGACATCATCAATGACGTCAGCGGCTTTCAGACGCCGATGGCGCTCGATGCCGTGGCTGACAGCGACTGCGGTCTGTGCATCATGCACATGCAGGGCAAGCCACAAACCATGCAAGATGCGCCCGAGTATGCCGATGTGCTCGCCGAAGTCCTGCGGTTTTTGCAATGCCGTATCGAATGCATGAGATTCATCGGCATCGACACCGCACGGGTGTGCGTTGACCCAGGGATTGGTTTTGGTAAAAACCTACAGCACAATATGACGCTGCTGAACGCCATACAGCAACTGCACCAACATACCCGCGCCGCCGTGCTGATTGGCGCATCGCGCAAGCGCATGATTGGCGAGCTCACGGGCAAGCCTGTCGATCAACGCATGGCGGGCAGCCTCGCCACAGCGCTGTTTGCCGCTGCGCGAGGCGCGCATGTGCTGCGTGTGCACGATGTCGCTGAGACGGTCGATGCACTGAAAGTTTGGTCGGCATTGAGCATTGAGTCAGCACAATTAAGATAAAATAATGAAATAATATCGGTCAATCAATGACCGCTTTTTTAATGGAAAAATAATGAGCAGAAAATACTTTGGCACCGACGGTGTGCGCGGCCGCGTCGGACAGTATCCGATTACCCCTGAGTTTGTGATGAGGCTTGGCTATGCCGCAGGCAAAGTATTGGCGCACGACGGCACAGTGACGCGACCGCGCGTGTTGATTGGCAAAGACACACGTATTTCAGGCTATATGCTTGAGGCCGCATTGGAGGCGGGTTTTACCGCAGCAGGCGTGGATGTTTTGCTGACAGGGCCATTGCCGACACCAGCGATTGCGTATCTCACTCGCGCATTGCGCTTGCAAGCGGGTGTGGTGTTGTCTGCCTCGCACAATGCTTTTGATGACAACGGCATTAAGTTTTTTTCGGCGAAGGGCGATAAACTGCCCGATGACAAAGAGCTGGAAATCGAAGCCGAGCTGGACAAACCAATGGGTTGTGTGTCCTCGGACAAGCTCGGGCGAGCGAAACGCCTCGACGATGCGGCGGGTCGTTACATCGAATTTTGTAAATCAACTTTCCCAAGCGAGTTTGACTTGCGTGGATTAAAAATCGTTGTCGATGCCGCCAACGGCGCAGCGTATCACATCGCCGAGCCCGTGCTGCACGAGCTCGGTGCGGATGTCATCAGCATCGGCGCTTCACCCAACGGCTTTAACATCAACGACGAATGCGGCGCCACCGCGCCCGATGCGCTCGTGCGCTCGGTTCGGGCCAATCACGCGGATTTGGGCATCGCCCTCGACGGCGATGCGGATCGATTGGTCATGGTCGATGCCGCTGGTGCGGTGTATGACGGCGACCAATTGCTCTACGCCATCGCCGCGACAGTGCATGCGGTGCAGCCGATTAAAGGCGTGGTGGGCACACTGATGAGCAATCTGGGGCTGGAAAAAGCACTGGCACAGCTCGGTATTGGTTTTGCCCGTGCGAAGGTTGGCGATCGATATGTGCTCGAGCAGCTCAAAGAACGCGGCTGGTTGTATGGTGGCGAAAGCTCTGGGCATATTTTGTGTTTGGGCAAACACACCACGGGCGACGGCATTGTCAGTGCGCTGCAAGTGTTGGCCGCCATGCGGCGCTCGGGTTTGTCACTTGAAGCATTGGTCAAGCCATTGAAGATGTACCCGCAAACCATGATTAACGTGCGCGTCGAAAAAGGCTTTGACTGGCAAAACCACGCAGGCTTAAATGCGGCCAAAGTCGAAGCGGAAAAAATCTTGGGTGACACAGGACGGATTTTGATTCGCGCCTCAGGCACCGAGCCGCTGATTCGCGTGATGGTCGAGGCAGAGGATGCTGAGTTGGCCAAATCACAGGCCCAATTGATGGCCGCGAGCTTAAAAATTTAAAGGCTTAAATCGTCTTGGCTTTGTAATCGCAAATATCGTTAATCAAGCATTCACTGCATTTTGGTTTGCGCGCTTGACAAACATAGCGACCATGCAAAATCAACCAATGGTGCGCATCGAGTAAAAATTCTGCTGGAATGTTTTTCAGCAGTTTTTTTTCGACCTCTAAAACCGATTTACCCGTGGCCAAGCCTGTGCGATTGCCCAGTCGAAAAATATGCGTATCGACCGCCATCGTCGGCTGTTTAAAAATCGTATTGAGCACAACATTGGCGGTTTTACGGCCGACACCGGGTAACTCCTCAAGCGAAGCGCGATCGCTTGGCACTTCACTGTGGTGTTTCTCGATGAGCAACGCGCACAACCCGATGACGTGCTTCGCCTTGCTGCGATACAGACCGATGGTGTTGATGAACGCAATCAGCCCATCCTCACCCAGCGCATGTATCGCTTCGGGCGTATTGGCCACAGGGTACAGCCGCGCGGTGGCCTTGTTCACACCGACATCGGTCGCCTGCGCCGAGAGCACCACCGCCACCAATAACTCAAATGGGCTGGTGTAGTTTAATTCGGTGGTCGGGTGCGGATTTGCCGCGCGCAGGCGGGTGAACATCTCGAGACGTGCGGCTGGTTTCATGGGGGGCTTATGATGAAAAAATAAAAAAGCATTTTAGCACAGGCCAATTAAACCGAAAACACACGGCATGAGTCGAGCGCGGCGCGGTAAAATACGGCTTAACCACAATCGATTAAAGCCCACATGAACAACCTCGAAAAACAAATGTCCGTCCTCAATCCCACGCAACTCGAAGCGGTGACGCTGCCCGCGCAGTCTGCACTGATACTCGCGGGCGCGGGTTCGGGGAAAACCAGTGTGTTGACGACGCGGATGGCGTGGTTGATCAGCACGGGGCAGACGCGCACGCAGTCGATTTTGGCGGTGACATTTACCAATAAAGCGGCGAAGGAGATGATGACGCGGCTCTCGTCGCTGTTGCCGATGAACACACGTGGCATGTGGGTCGGCACGTTTCATGGTTTGTGCAATCGGTTTTTGCGGGCGCATTATCGCGATGCGAATTTGCCGCAGACGTTTCAGATTCTCGACACGTCTGATCAGCTCTCGGCAATTAAACGCTTGCTCAAAGGCATGAGCATTGACACCGAAAAATTCACGCCCAAAAAAATACAGCAATTCATCAACGGCTCCAAAGAAGAAGGCCTGCGCCCCGCCAATGTTCAGGCCGATGATTATTATTATAAAAAAATGGTGGAGGTTTATACCGCCTATGAGGTGCAGTGTCAGCGCGAAGGCGTGGTGGATTTCCCTGAGCTATTGCTGCGTGCCTTTGAGGTGCTCAGAGACTATGCGCCGCTGCGCGCACATTATCAGGAGCGCTTCAGCCACATCCTCGTCGATGAGTTTCAAGACACGAATGAATTGCAATACGCGTGGCTCAAACTCCTCGCACGTCCAGAAACTGTGATGATGGCGGTCGGTGACGATGACCAGTCTATTTACGCATTCCGCGGGGCGAAGGTCGAAAACATGCGTTTGTTCGAACGAGAGTTTGCGCAAAACCACGTGATTAAACTTGAGCAAAACTACCGTTCATACGGCCATATTCTCAATGCTGCGAATGAACTCATCAGCCAAAACAACAACCGCCTTGGTAAAAATCTCTGGACCGACCGAGGCCATGGCGAACCGATACGTGTGTACGAGGCGACGTCGGATTACGCCGAATCCGACTACGTCATTGAAGAAATCAAAGCGCAGATTAACGAAGGCGCAGCGCGCAGCGACATCGCCGTGCTGTATCGGGCGAATGCACAGTCGCGCATCATCGAGCACGCGCTGTTCAATGCGGGCATCCCGTACCGTGTCTACGGCGGACTGCGGTTTTTTGAGTGCGCCGAGGTCAAGCACGCGCTGTCGTACCTGCGCCTGCTCGAGAACCCGCAAGACGACACCAGCTTCATG